>JAUIMA010000483.1 GCA_030432675.1 Candidatus Hydrogenedentota bacterium
ACGAAATCCCCCGGGGAGACACTACGCCCTGCACACCAGCCCCCTCACCGGCACCTGCTGCCCCCAAGAACGTCCCCCCCTTCTATGTCGGCTACGCGAAGTCACATGCCAATGAAATTCGTGAGTTCATGGGTGGAGCGGCGGTCGCGGTCCTGATGACCGCCCCATTGCTCATGGCGTTGCTGGCTTCCGCACAAGGCACTTTTGACCATGGCGTCTTTGAATTTGGAAAAACCACCCACCTGGAAGGGGTCTATTACCATGACCCGCTCCCCAGTCTCTATGTTACGCCCGACTGGCCGGAATCCACGGCGACAGGGTACCACATGCTCCTCTGCGGATTTGGAAAATCAGGTGTCCCGGACAGCTGGAGCGAACACGACGGCAAGAAATTGGCCGTGGATGGCACCTTGATCTATCGGAACGAAATCACCATGCTCGAGGTCCGTGGGGGAGTAGCCCCAGGTGACCTTGGGGCTCCGAAGCAGGGGGAAGAACGACCACAGCGTACCCGCATTGGTCCTATATCGCAGGTTGGAGAGCTGGTGGACACCAAGTGCTATCTGGGTGTCATGCGCCCTGCAACCGGAAAACTTCACCGCGCCTGTGCCATACGATGTCTCTCCGGGGGCGTTCCACCCTCGTTGCTGGTGCGCGATGAATTGACCAGTTCAGTCATTTTACTGGCAGGACCGGAGGGAAAACCGTTATCCTATGACGTCTCCCTCGCTGGATTGTGGGTACGCGTGGAAGGGACATTGTATCGGGAGAACGGGTTCTCTTTTATCCGAACAGAGTCCATCGACCGATTCGAGTAGGCTGGGACGACTACGCGTGATTCATTCAATGGTGAAACACATGACCTGCTTGGGGTCACGCAAGAATAAATAGGGACCGTGATGAACGATTCGGACGAGAGAGGCGATGCAGTCTTGGTGGGCTGTCTGGAATCCTGCGAGCGCTTACTGGGGGTCGCAGATTCCCTGACCCGCGAACAGTATTGCGCCTGCTGGAAAGCACGCAACGGAATCGGCCCCCACCTTCGACACTGCTATGAGCATCTCGCTGCGTTGTGTCAGGGGCTGAATGAAGGCTGTATCCGCTACGATGCCAGGGCCCGGGATAGTCACATTGAACAGGACCCTGTTGCCTTCAAACAGGCAATGGACCCTGTCGTTGCATGGATGCGCAGTCTCGCCGGGGCGGATTTGGATCAGCCCCTCACCGTCTGCCAAATCCCCCGAATCGACGCCCTCGAAAGTGTCTCAGACAGCACACTTCGGCGCGAATTGCTGTTTCTTACGAGCCATACCATTCACCATCTCGCCATTGTGGGTATGCTCGCCGAGGTGCAGGGAGTAATTCTCCCCCGTGAACTGGGCGTCGCTTATTCAACGACCACCCACGAGCATCAGCAACGCATCATCTCCCCCAATTCGTTGGATTAATCCATGTGCACGGTGACGGTGTATCGGGACGCCGATGAGATGCGGGTTACCATGAACCGCGATGAAGCCCGGACGCGTGGCCCAGAGCGGGCTCCCGACGTCTACGAGACCCCCAACGGAATTCCGTGGGTCGGCCCCTTAGATAGCGACAGCGGGGGGACGTGGATCGGGGTCAATCAAAGGGGGGTAGTCGCCTGTATCTTGAATCGCTACCAGGATGCCCCCCACTACACCCCACCGCCCCGTGTAGAAAGCCGGGGACGCCTCGTTCCCCAGGCCATGGCGTTTCAACGCGTCTCAGAGGGACTGGATTACTATCGTCAAGAAACGGTGAATCTTCGCCCCTATCCCCCCTTTACGCTCGTGCTCGCGGATCGCAGCACGACAGTAGCCCTCGACTGGCGGGGGCATGGCCCCCTACAGCTACGCGAACTCGACACACCGTGGACCCTGTTGACGTCCTCCTCCATCGAGCCGGACGCGGTGCAGGCCTGGCGCCGGGATGCCTTCGAGGACTGGTGCCGACAGGGCACACCGAATACGCACGGCCTGGCGGACTTTCATCACTATCAACCCAACGACATGGCCCACTTTGCCCCGCTCATGTCCCGCGAGTTGTCGTGTACCCGCAGCATAACGGCCATTCAGGTTTCGCCATCCTGCATGCTGCCCACACTGCAACACGGCCTGGTATTGGACAGCCAACTCGACTGGGAGTCCTTCCAGTTGATTCACCGCCCCGAATGGGCCTCGTCGTCGACGGGCAGGACCTAGCGCCGTGCTCATCTTCCGCGAACCGATTCGCAATGTGTCCCGTCTATGCTACTGGGGACGTAAGGAGGACGAATGGAGAGCCTCCTGACCCTGCTGAGTGAAGGTGCCCTGCAAGCGCCCTGGGTGCAGGCGGGTATCATTGTACTCTCCACCTTCATCCTGGAGGACCCTACCACCATCGGGTGCGGCCTCCTCGTGGCATCCGGGACTCTCGCGTTCCCAACGGCATTTTTCGCCTTGTGGGCCGGTATCGCCCTAGGGGATATGGGACTCTATGCCATGGGCCGCTTTATGGGACCCCAGTCGCTACGCTGGGGCCTGTTGAATGAGACTCAAATGACGAAGGTCAAAGGACATTTCGATAAGAACCTCCTCCTGGCGGTCGTCCTGTCCCGCTTTGTTCCGGGAATGCGTCTGCCAACCTATGTGGGGGCCGGGTTCTTTCGTGCCGCACCGGGACCCTTCCTCGCCTTCACCATCGGAGCCACGCTCCTGTGGACACTGGTCCTCCTGAGCGCCGCTATGTTTTTCGGGGAGCAAGTCATGCCCCTGCTGGGTTCGTTCCGCTGGCCGGTCGCAGCCTTGCTGCTCCTGCTCATCGTGATCGCCCAACGTCTCGCACGGAAGAAACTCGCGGATACTACCGAGCCAGACGACAGGCCCCCTTCACCCGTATCCTATTTCGAGTTCTGGCCACCCGTTCTGTTCTACTTTCCCGTGGGATTCTGGTACGCCTGGCTATGCCTCCGTTACGGTAGTTTTACCCTGCCGAGCGCGGCCAATCCTGGCATTTACGCCGGAGGCCTCATCTTCGAATCCAAAAATGACATTCTGAATCAAGTCCCGGAAAGCCAACGGGATTACTTCGCCCCCCACGCGCCCTTTCAACATGAGCACACCGACGACCTCGACGCCGCCGAGAAAGCCATGAAAGACGCCGGGGTGGACTATCCCATCGTCGCCAAACCTGACAAGGGACAGCGTGGGAACGGTGTGCAGCCTGTGAACTCCAGGGAGGAATTGGCGGCCTATCTGCAGGCCTTCCCCCTTCATCACGATATGCAGTTGCAGCAGCGGGTCCCCTATGAGAACGAGGCGGGCATCCTCTACTACCGAATGCCCGACGCGTCCCGGGGGCAAATCTTCTCCGTCACCCGAAAGTACTTCCCAAGCGTAACGGGTGACGGCCAACAGACCCTGGCCCAGCTTATTGAAGCGGACCCGCGCGCGCGGCTGCTCACCCACATCTACTTTCCCCGTCACGCGGACCGATTGGGGGAGGTGATTCCCCAGGGAGAAGAGGTGTCGCTGGTCTTCTCTGGTTCCCATGCGGGGGGCGCCATCTTTAAAGATGGACGCAATTTACTGACCCCAGCATTGGAAGCCCGTATCGACGCCATCGCCCAGGCCCTGCCAGAGTTCTACTTTGGCCGCTTCGACATCCGTTTTCGAGACGAAGGGAGCTTCAAGTCCGGGGAGCACTTCCAGATTGTCGAAATAAACGGAGCCGGTGCCGAATCCACCCACATATGGGATGGAGACGCCCGCCTGCGTGATGCCTACAAGACATTATTCCAGCAATTTACTATACTGTTTGCAATCGGTGCCCAGAACCGGCGTCGCGGCTTTTCAGCAATCGGGCCCCTGCGGCTATTAAGCGATTGTCGGGCCTATCGACGGATGGCGCGGGAATATCCAATCACCCGTTAATGCGGGATGGATGAGGAATTGACCATGGATACCATGCTTTCGACGCATCCACGCCTTAAGGCGGTCCCTTTTCGGCAAAAGCAGGAACTCTACGGAGCCGCGCCCGATGCCGATGTACTGCTTATTCCTGATATCCCAGCAGGAAAATACCAGGTCGGCTACGCCGTATCCCCGGCGGCCATAGAGCAGGTATTGCGCCTTCGTTATCTGGTCTTCAATGTGGAATTGGGCGAGGGACTGGCCGATGGCGCCCTTTCGGGACTCGACCAAGACCCCTTCGACGAACAGATGACCCATCTCGTATTACTCGAAGCCGCCTCCCACCAGATCGTGGGCACCTATCGCATCCAATCCGCACCCCACGCGCTGGCCCATCGGGGCCTCTATTCCGCTCAGGAATATGACACCGCCCCCCTGGCCCCCTACCTGGATGAGACCCTGGAATTGGGCCGCGCCTGCCTGGCGAAGGAACACCGCGCCATGGATGCCTTGCTCACCCTCTGGGCAGGGCTGGGCCATTTTATGAATCTTCACAAGCTCTACTACCTCATGGGCTGTTGCTCCATCACGACGACGGACCCTGATGACGGTTGGCGGGCTTTGAAGACCCTCCGGGACAAGAATTACATGCACCCTGAGTTGTATCTAAGGGCTCACCCCGATTATAGTTGTGGGAGCGAAGCACGACTGAATGCGGCCGATTTGGGTCCGGCACTCAAGCTCCCCAAGCTCTTCCGCATCTATCTCCTGCTCTGCGCCCACATCATTTCAGAGCCGGCCTTGGATCAGGAGTTTGGCACCGTCGATTTCCTGACCTTTATGGACGGCAGACAGGTAAAATTGTCTCAGTTGGACTTATTGAAGTGACCGTAACGACCCCTGAATCTGAACACGCCACACCCCCCAATCCCCGCGCCACCTCCAGCAGGTGGCTTT
>JAUIMA010000484.1 GCA_030432675.1 Candidatus Hydrogenedentota bacterium
CTGTGCACTGGCCGGCATGGTTGGTATTGCCGGTAGTGCCACGCTGAAAGATGGCGTCCGCGTGGGTGCCTCAGCGGGCGTCGCAGGCCACCTCACCGTTGGTGAAGGGGCCACGGTGGCGGCCCGAGGTGGTGTGGTGAAGTCGGTTGCTCCCGGTGCGGTGGTATCGGGATTTCCCGCCATGGACCACACCGAAGAACGCCGGGTGCTCGTTGCACAGCGCAGGGTTCCCGAGCTTATCCGTCGCATCAAGGTGCTTGAACGGGAGCTCGAAGCAGTGAAAGAACAGCTTACATGAGCAAACAAAAGACGATTAAAGAACCGGCCTCGTTTTCCGGGATCGGCCTCCATACGGGTAGTCTGACTACCGTTACCTTCAAACCCGCGCCCGAGAATTCCGGTATCACCTTTTATCGCGTCGATCTGGAAGGCAAACCCGCTATCCCGGCCGATGTGGATAATGTGGTGGGCGTCGCACGGGGCACGACCCTGGGCATTGGCGATGCCAAGGTCCATACGGTGGAGCATGCCCTTTCTGCCATGGCCGGATTGGGCATCGACAACCTGGCCATCGAGCTGGATGCGGAAGAGATTCCCTCCGGCGACGGCAGCTCCATGCCCGTTATGACCACCCTGCTGAAAGCCGGTGTGGTCGAGCAAGAGGCCGAAAAGCAATACATCACCGTGGAACGGCCCGTGTATTATCGCCAGGGTGATGTAACGCTCAGCATCCTCCCTTCCGACGAACACCGCGTATCCATGACCATTGCCTATGATCATGTGGCCATCGGCACCCAATACGCCTCCTTCACCATCACCGAAGATACGTTCAAGAAAGAGATTGCACCCGCCCGGACCTTTTGCTTCCTGCGCGAAGTCAAAATGCTCCAGGAAAAGGGCCTTATCAAGGGAGGCAGCCTGGAAAGTGCCGTCGTCATCGGGGATGATACCATCCTCAATGATGACCTCCGCTTTCCCGATGAATTCGTCCGCCACAAGATTCTCGATCTCATTGGCGACATGTATCTGCTCGGGCGCCCCATCAAGGGCCATATCGTCAGCGTGAAGAGCGGACACGAGAAGAACGTCTTGTTCTCCAAGCAGATTAAGGCGGCCCTGGCCAATGGCCACGAATCCCGAGGTCACGCCGAAGTCGCGTCGCCGAGCCAGATTTCGCGGCCGCCCGCCCTCGATGTGAACAAGATCATGAAGATCCTCCCCCACCGCTATCCCTTTCTGCTGGTGGACCGGATCCTCTCCTTTGTGCCCATGGAACGGGTAACCGGCATTAAAAACGTCACGGTCAATGAGCCTTTCTTTCAGGGTCACTGGCCGGAAACACCCGTCATGCCTGGTGTCATGATCGTGGAAGCCATGGCGCAAGTCAGTGCGGTGCTCATCTTTGGCGACAACCGGGATCCCGACGGCAAACTGGCCTTCTTCCTGGGAGTCGACAAGGCCCGCTTTCGGCGGACGGTAGTTCCCGGCGATCAGTTGGTCATCGAAGTGGAAATGATTCGTCGTCGAAAGAATGCCTGCAAAGTGGCGGCCAAGGCGCTGGTGGACGGCGTAGTCGCTGCGGAAGCCATTATGACCTTCGGCCTCATGGCCATGGATGAGCTCTAAGCAGGACGGGCGCTGCCGAAACCAATCAAATACGCGCGTGTCGTTTCCACAGGAGACGGCACGCTTTTTTGTGGTTCTTGGGCAAGAAGTGGGAAAGACTTTTCTTGAGCATACGCGAGCGTCAATCGTGCCCCGCGCTCCCGCCCCATAAGGGAACCCTATGGAGCGCTGTCGGCCCGACGGCATGGGTGCCAAAGGCACAGGGACTGCCTTCGCGCTGAATATCACGTGGGGCAGCGTATGCACGGGGGGCGTAACGGTGCAATCCGCAGATGAACGGAAAACGTTGATGCGCGAGGCTGTACCGGCAGTATGGGGAGACGGGGTGTTGGGGAGACTCGCGCCTTTCCTTGGGTCCGGTACGCCTGTTTTTTTCCGTGCCCGTTGCCTCGGACAAGAGTGTCCAAGCTCCTTGTTCAGAGAGACCCCGGGTTGGTGAGGCGGACGGAAGGCGTTTCGCCCATCCTTACCGCTATCGTAGACCGGAATGTCTGCGCCCCTGGCGTGTTTCATCGCCATTCTTTCGGCCACCTGGACAGGAACGCGCGTTGGCGTGACATGTGTAACGGCGGAGCCGCTGAGATGGCGCGACGCCGTGTTGCATCTATTCCGGATTACGGGCGCGATACCGTCCCACAAGTGGACCCTATGGAGCGCCGTCGGCCCGACGGCACGGGTGCCAAGGGCACAGGGACTGCCTTCGCGCTGAATATCACCTGAGGTAGCGTATGCACGGGGGCGTAACGGCGCAATCCGCAGATGGACGGAAAACGGTGATACGCGAGGCTGTACCGGCAGTATGGGGAGACGGGGCATCGGGGAGACTCGCGCCTTTCCTTGGGTCCGGTACGCCTGTTCTCTTCCGTGCCCGTTACCTCGGACAAGAGTGTCCAAGCTCCTTGTTCAGAGACACACGGGGTTGGCGAGGCGGACGGAAGGCGTTTCTCCTACCGCTATCGATGGGGTGCCATTGGCACCCATGCCGACGGGCCGTCGGCGCTCCATAGGGGCAACCTCTTCGCACCGGGAAGCGCACCCACGGGACGGTATCGCGCCCAAAAGCCCTGGGTAGTCGCGGTCGCGTCGCGCCAACCCGCACCCGCTACATCACCCCCACCACGCCGACGCGCGTTCCTGTCCCGGTGGCCGTAGGCTCGACGTCCCAATCTACCCACTTCAATACGCCACTTCGCGGCCTCAGTCGCTGCCAAAAACAGTAGTCCGTCCCTGTGTTTTCCTGTTGATGATGTTTGTATCCGCTGGGGCTGGGGCTCTGGATGTCAAGTGGTCTTCTTTTTTCGCATGGACAAGGCCCCCAGTACCTTAATCAACCCGCGTAGCGGGTGACGCAAACACTTCGCAAATTGCGTCGGCCGGCTCGCGGGCTCTTCTTCTTGTCTCTCTGTTGTCCCAGGGTTCCGCTACGCTCCACCCTGGGCTACGTTGCTGTGCCCCGCTGGGGCACCCAGACAACGAAATTTCCTTTGAGAAGCGCAGGATTGCTGTTCCAATAGTCTAAACGACGGAACGGCAAAACCTGATGAATTCTCACCGGCAGAGCCGGTGGATTAGCTATGATTTAGTCGACCGCGGTCCATGCGAAGACGATCCCAAAAACTGATAGCGCGCGTATCACGTGCATCATCTAACCCGTTCCTATACGCTGCATGAACATAAGCTAATAATCCTCCTGGCGCCCGCTACCCCCGTCTAGGTAATTGAATTGCTGCATCCCAGTGGGTGGGGCCACTAATTCCGTAAAAGGGCGGGTTATCGATACGATATCGGGATCGCCCGTACTATGCAGTTCATAGATAGCGAAAACGAGATACTTCCAGGCCCCATATCTATCGCTATTTTCTGCTTCTCGCATTCCTTCCTCTTTCGCCTTGCGCTCATAAGGATCGAAAATGGGTGAGTTCGCAAACGCAACGAGTTCTTTTGCCGTCTCTACATCGCCGCTGTGCGCGATACAACGGAACATCTCAAGATATCGATTCTCCGAGGCCTCGAATCTCTTGTCCTCGGCATACAAAGTCTCGATCAATTTGAGTTGATAGGGCAAGGCGAGGGGCCCCTGTGCAAAGATAATCGTGTCGTCCGCCAAGCGCTTCTCCCGTTCCTCCTCCTCTGTACGCGGCACACGATGGGCAGTTTTCAATATTCTTCCGAACAGCGCCTTAACCCGATCATCATCCCGCTCTTGAATTGCAATGGGAAAGCGAAAGTTCTTTGGGAATCCGGAGAGATGTTCGTATTCGGCTTTCGGGTCAGCTCCCATTCGCGCCAGGAGCGATTTCACTTCAACCGCGAGTGTGTAGTTGCCTGGCTCCAGCCACGTTGAATGCCAGCGGTGCAGAATCATCGACTTACGAAAGACATCCCCCGGCTCCATGTTTCTGTCGAAGAGAAATCCACTGCCATTGGGGTACCATGGCTCCGCTGGGCGCATCCCCAAGACTTTCCCATTCTTATCCAACAATGTGACGGTCAAGTGATACCGCGAGTAGAACATAACGGTGTAGTCATCGCTTTCCGAATCCGAAGCATTCGTAGTGTCTAAATATATAATTAGTGGTTCACCGGGAAACAACTCGCTTTTTGTCATCTCAACGCTCACCTCAAACAAAGGCTCCGCCGATACAACAAGTGGCCCCATCGCCAACAGGATACATGCTGACACTATTCTGCTCATTTTGATCCAATCTCCATTATTCGCCCCATTCCGAACAGTAAATCAATTGCTCCCCAGAACTGCCTTTGCTGATATAGAAACTTCTATTCGATGCGTGCGAACCATGCGATATTATGTATGTTCCAAGCACGGAATATCTCTTTTCTCCACACATTTCGAATTCATGTACATAGAATTGTTTTCTCCGTTGATAGGTATCCTTATCTTCCCATTTCCCTTCTGTATACGATACTGGAGCAGAAAAACTATGATTGTCAGTCAAAGCCCCTGGCGCAACCTCCCAAGAAGCATGTATTTCCCATCGTGGAACTTCGGTTTGCCCTTCGAAACCGTTTAACCATGGCTTGACCACAAAAATATTTTCATCCTTCTCTGGCTCAATGGCGAACGGCCCTTTTTTTATTACTCCCCCTGTGGTCGGGTTGGGAGTCTGTCCGTTCGATTGCATGTAGGGCAAAACGTCGTTTTCGAAACTAACACTGTAGAGAACCAAGGGACAGACTACGTAATTCTACCCTTTCCCCCGCACGCTCCCTGGG
>JAUIMA010000015.1 GCA_030432675.1 Candidatus Hydrogenedentota bacterium
GAAACCCGCCCTGTTGTTTCGATTAGTCGGTTTCAGTGGTGACGAGAAGGAAGACAAAACCATCAAGGGAGAATTTCACCGCTTTGCTGCAGAAGCGAAACCCGTGAGGCACAAAATCTTTGAATATGAGGTATGGAAACCCTGGGTGCCTATTCTTGAGCGTGATCAAACCGAAAAAGATATCTCGGATACCACAAACTCTGCAGACCAACCAAATTTAACCCAAGTTATCCAGCCCATCTTAGAACCAAATGAAATGGGAATCGAGACTCTTCGAGATGAAGCAGAATTGTCGATTGTTCGCAGGGAATACCCAAAGGCCGCGCGCTATTTCGATGAACTGGCGAAACGCTCGAATTGCCTTGGCGGTCGAAGGTTCTATAACGATGTTGCGAAATCCAAACACGGCTTCATTTGCCGCATGATGGCACAATACCATATAACTTCAAGGAATGAGCAGAAAGCATACCTCAAGCGCTCAATAGATCTACTTGAGGACGCTAAGAAGCACCGAGATGTCATGTATCGGGCAAAAGCCGCGTTTCAACTGTCAAAGACGTTCTACGCGTCATGGGAATTGAGCACTGAAAACAGAGACTTCCGGCGAGCGATAACGGAAGCACGAGAAGCGGCGCGGCTCTATAACGACTCAAGCTATGCCAACTGGTTAGACTTCTTGGAGTCCAAAGCCCCGGAGGACTAAAATTTCTAAGATTTCTTGACCTTGCTGCGAGAGAGAAATCGTAACAAAAGAGCCGCACACCGGGGCGACCTCAATTTACGCGGGCACCGACGAATCTATGCATCGATTAATACCCTACGCAATAATATCGTGCACCACGTTGCCGTGCACATCAGTCAGCCGGAAATCCCGACCCGCGTATTTGTAGGTCAGGGCTTCGTGGTCGAAGCCGAGCAAGTGCAATATCGTGGCGTGCAAATCGTGCACATGGACCGGCTTCTCGACCGCCTGATAACCAAACTCATCGGTGGCCCCGTGGATGTGGCCGCCCTTGACCCCACCACCCGCCATCCAAACGGTGAAACCTGCGCTGTTGTGGTCGCGCCCTTTGGGCTTGTTGCCCTTGAGGTCGGGGTTTTGCATGTCTACCGTGGGCGTACGGCCGAATTCCCCGGCGCACAGCACCAGCGTATCTTCCAGCATGCCCCGTTGCTTGAGGTCGGTCAGCAGCGCCGCAATACCCTGGTCGCATTGCCCCGCAAGCCGCTTGTGAGAGTCCACGATGTCGTCGTGGCTGTCCCAAGGCTGTCCCGGACCGTGCCACAGCTGCACGAAACGCACACCCCGTTCCAACAGGCGTCGGGTAATAAGACATTGACGGGCCTGCACACTGCTGCCGTAGAGTTCCCGGATGTACTCGGGCTCCTTACTGATATCGAAGGCATCCGTGGCATCCAACTGCATGCGGTAGGCCAACTCGAAGGACTGAATCCGCGCCTCCATGTCGGCGTCCCGCTGATGGGCCGCCTGGTGCATGGCGTTGAGTTCACTCAAGAGGTCAAGCTGTCGCCGCTGCCCCTTGGAGGTCACATAATGGTTTTGGATATTCTCAATGAGCTTTTCGACTTCCGTGTGCTGGGAGTCGATGTAGCTGCCCTGGTAGTTTCCCGGTAGAAATCCGGACTGCCAGTTCTGCGCTTCGGCGATGGGATAGCCCCCCGGACACATGGTGATGAATCCGGGCAGATTTTGATTCTCCGTACCGAGTCCGTAGGTAACCCAGGAACCCACACTGGGCCGGGGCAGGCGCGCACTGCCGCAATTCATGAGCAGGAGCGATGCGCCATGGACGGGCGTATCGGTGTACATGGAACGCACGATGCACATGTCATCGACGCACTGAGCCGTTTTGGGAAAGAGATTGCTGACGGGGATACCGCTCTCGCCATGGCGCGAAAACGCAAACTCCGAGGCCAACGCCACCCCGGGAGGGGCCCCGGTGCCCAGCTCCTCGATGGGGAGGGCTTTGCCGGCGTTTTTTGTGAGCGCAGGCTTGGGGTCGAAGGTATCCACGTGGGACATGCCGCCGTTGAAGAAAATGTGAATGACCCGTTTCGCCTTACCCGGAAAGTGGGACTGAAGGGGAGCCATGGGACCCGGTGCGGCAGTTGCTGTGGGGGAGCCTGCGGTCAGGGCGAGCCCCAGCGCCCCAAAGCCCATGCCCGAACGCTGAAGAAAATCCCGACGATTCAGGATAAAATCATTAACCGTTCGCTCATGACTCATGGCACTCTCCAGATTTTCATGTTACTCGACTATAGACACGGTGTTTTTATTTCCTTAACCACGAATGGACACGAATTAACACGAATTTTGAGGACGCAACAGCTGGCAGAATCAGGGCAAATATCCCGACACCTAGCGAATCTTCTCTCAGACCTGAATGAGAAACCGACGTCAACCTCGTCAATCTGACTTCTTCGCAAGTCACCGTATTTTCCTCATTCGTGTTTATTTGTGTCCATTCGTGGTTAAACTTTTTCTAGCATCTCGTCTTCCCGGCTCAATTAACTTTCATCACCCCATGTTTAAGCTAACCGCAACAACTTAGTAGTTTTTCACCTACATGAAGTTGCCTGGCGCGTGTAGGTCCCTTCACAGCACCAGACGCTCCCATTCCAGGGCAGGCTTCTGAAAGTTTATGATAACACCAACCTTGGCACCGGTGACTTTCAGGTAATTTAAAATTTGTCCACGCTCCCGGTCGGTAATCCGCTCAATTACCTTGGCGTCGACAACGATATCCTCGTAGGCGATCAGGTCAGGAATGTAGGTGCCAACGGAGACGCCTTTGTAGTTAATTGCAAACTCGGGTTGCTGCTTAAACGGGATACCCCGCAGGCCAAACTCCACCGCCAATGCATTCTCATAAGGTTTTTCATGAAACCCATGTCCAATTTCATTGACCACCTCCATCGCGCATCCGATTATTTCGTATACCTCTTTGCCACGTATTATCCCTCCACTGCCCATTCTGCGGAACGCCCTCCCTGTTTCGTCTAATAGAACTTCCATGATTTCTGGATTAAAAACTGATTAACCACGAATGGACACGAATAGACACGAATTCGAATGACTTTCCGACGGTCGGAACCAGTACAAGTACTTCTACCCAGATCATCTTTTTTTTTAAAGAGGCCGGAAAGAACAAACAACCGAAATCTCGACAATCTGACGCCTTCGTAAGTCTCGCTGTTCTTCCCTATTATTCGTGTTCATTCGTGTCCATTCGTGGTTAAAAACTCTTCCTATTCAAACCGTCGTCAATCCACAAACATGAACTCATTACTCATCAACAGAACCTGGGCATACTGTTCCCAGGGCTTCAGCGGCTCCGGCGGTGCGGGGGGCGGACCCATGAAGTCGAAACGGGTTATCCAATCCTGGGTTTCAAACTGTGCGGCGTTCTCTCCCGACAGGTAGAGCCGGGGATGCCAGCGGAAGGCGTCCTCTTCTTCATCGTCGCGGCAACTCACCACCAGGTCCACCGTATCCCCCACCCGTACCTCCACGTCATCCATGACGGTGGCAATGACACCATCTTGCACATCGCCCTGCCAGAGTATGCCACCACGGCTGGAAATAATGTAGGCACGAATACCGTCGCCAGCCGACGAGTGATGGAACAACTCCCCGACGCAGGAAAGCAGGGAGTCCGCTTCGGAAGTCCAGCGGCGCACGACGGCATGACCGGGGCCACCCGGGTGTCCGCCGAGGCGATTTAACATGGCCATACCCAGGCTTTCGCCGGGCATTTCCTCCGACTCCTGGAAGGCCTCGCCGGTCCAATGGGGAAACTCGGTGAAGCCCTCGACCCGGCCGGTGGCCTCGTTGACCACACCGTAGCCATAACGCCACGTGGTATCCCGGGGCGCTTCCGCCTGCCGCGCCGCGATATCCTGACCCTTGACAAAGAGGGCACCCAACGCGACCTCCTTTTCAGAAGGCGGGCGCTTCAGTACGGCGTTGTAGAGTGCACGGACCCGCTCCGGGCCTTCCGGGGTGGCCTGCACGTCTTCGCGGGAGGCCGTAAGGCGGGCCTGCTCCACCACAAAGGGACTGTTCATGAGGTAGAGGGCCTGTTGCGGCACTGTCGTCTCAAAACGCATGGGCGTGTGTTCGTTGGGCGTGGCAAAGTCGAAAATGCGAAACATGGAAGGCAGGGCGTGGCGGTCCACTTCCGCGTAGACGGTCCGTCGATTGGTGAAGGGCACCTCCGTAATGTTCGTCGGATACCCCCCTACACGGAGGTCGATGTTGTCGGCGGCGGCAAGCAAACTGTCCCGCATCGCCTCGAAACCCAGTCGCCGGCGATTCTGCCGCCAGAACAGCTTATTCTCCGGGTCAATCGCAGCACCGTCCGCGCGAATGTCGCTGGCCTGTTGATAGCTATCCGAGGCCATAATGCGCCGAAGGAGGGACTTGGTCGACCAGCCGTCTTCCATAAACTGCCAGGCGAGGTAGTCCAGCAATTCGGGATGGCTCGGAGCTTCTCCCTGGGTACCAAAGTCGCTGGGCGTGCCGACCAGAGGCTGGTCAAAGAGCTGGCCCCATACGCGATTTACGAAGACACGGGCCGTGAGGGGATTATCCCGGCTGGCGATGGCCTCGGCCAACTCCAGGCGACCACTCCCATCGCGGAAGGGTTCCCGCTCATCGGAAGCCAGGACGGCCAGAAATTGCCGTGGCACCGCTTCGCCCTTACTCGTTGCGTCGCCCCGCTTGAACACATAGGGGTCGAAGGGTGTGGCCGCGTCCGCCAGGGCCATGGCCCGATTGGGACGTCCAGGATGGCTGTTCTTGAAAAGCTCAATCGCCTGTTGCCGTTGATAAATCCGATTGCGGTCGGCCGTGGTGCTCATGCCATTCACCTGACTGCGCGGCACATTGACCGGCGACTCCACACCGTAGAGCACCTGGCGCAAGGCCTCTTGGCGGGCGTCGTTCAATGCCTTGGGTAGTACCGAATCCGAAGCATGGGCGGCTTGCTGCAAACGGGCTGACAGCACGTCTTGCCAGGTCTGGTCAACCTCTGCGAACAACGCGCCATATGCGGCGCTCAATGCCGCCATCGTCGCGGGCGGATGGTCTTCCAGGTATCGGGTCAACGCGCCATTGGCACCGGCCTCCTTCTGCGCTTCGCGAAGGCCTTCAAACTGCTCGGCAAAGGCCTCCAACGTCACGGCGGCGCGCCACAGTCCAAAAACAGGATCATCTACCCGGCTTTCATCCTTCAGAAAATCACGCCAACGAAGAAGAAGGGCCGGGCGAAGGTCGTGTTCTTTCGCATAGGCATTCAGTCCGCTATTGTCCGCGTCGTCCCAGTGGGCGGCGACACCCGTGAGGTAGGCCCCAACGGAATCCCGTGCGTGACGAAGAAGTTCCATATGAAGGGTATCCAGCAGATCTTCCCGCGCCGCCTCTACCTTCGCGAGCCCTTCGCTATAATCCTGGTAGGCCGGTGCCGATGTATCGGGCGCTTCGATGAGGGGCAACTCTGCCGGCTCCACCGAACTGCGGAAGACGCCATAGAGGGAGTAGTAGTCCGCCGTGGGGATGGGGTCAAACTTGTGGTCGTGACAACGGGCACAGTTGACGGTAAGCCCCTGCAGGCCCCGGGTAACCACATCAATGCGATCATCGATGCGGTCGTGTACATTGGCACCAAAGGATTTTCCGAGGGTCAGGAAGCCCAGCGCGGCGAGCGGCCGCTTGTCCTCGCCCAATGCCATTTTATCGGCGGCCAATTGGTGGCGGATAAACTGGTCGTAAGGCAGATCTTCATTGAAGGCGCGAATCACGTAGTCCCGGTAGGTGTGAGAAAAGGGAAAGAGGCGATCCGCCACAAAGCTCGACCCTTTGGTATCGCTGTAGCGGGCTACATCGAGCCAATGGCGGCCCCAACGCTCCCCGAAATGGGGCGACGCGAGCAAGCCTTCCACCACGGCATCGAAGGCATCCGCTGCGGGATCGGCTTCGAAGTCGGCGATGGCTGCGGCGCTGGGTGGCAGTCCCAGAAGATCATAATAGGCACGACGAATCAGATCCCGCCGTGTGGCCGGGGTTGCGGGAGAAAGCCCGGTCCCCGAAAGGCGGTCTTGGATATAGGCGTCGATGGGAGAAGAGGCGTCCGCCCCCTCAGGCGTTGTCGGGGGTGCCACCGGTTTAAAGGCCCAATGACTGGCCTGCATTTCCGATACGTAGTCCGCCATGGGCATCTTGCGGCCCTGGTCGGGACGGGCTACGGGCCAAGGTGCCCCCTGGGCAATCCAGGCGCGAATCGCCTCGCGTTCCTGCACTGTGAAGGACACCTCAGGATGACCGGCGGTGTCGCGCTGCTGCAGCAGGGCCAGCACCCTATCGGAAGGACTATCGGGCAAGGCGTCCAGGCGCAGCCCACCGGCGCTCATGGTTTGATCGTGACACGCGTAACACTGCTGCGCGAGAATCGGACGAATCTTATTCTCGAAAAAGGTAAAGTCGCCCGCCGTCGCACGGTTAGTCTCCGAAACGACGCCCATCGCCAGCAGGAAAGCACCGGCACAAAACCATGTCTTGATGCCCGTCAAAACAATATGCTTCTGCCCCTGCCTGGCGTTCTGGATTGCTCTCTCCGTTGCCATGGTTCTACGATACTGTAAGCCTACCGCAAAATCAACCTGTGATCGCAGGGATATGGCATTACGTCTCAGCAATGCGCATACCCAGGCACACGAATTTCACCGTCTTCGCTTCGGCTCCGTAAGGCGAAGTGCGTGCGGCAGGACCACGTCAGCGAATCGTTTCGCGGCTATTCGATTTCTTTGACCAAATCGTCCACATCCAGGATGGGACGTTCCCAATAGGCGGTGGCATGGAAGAGGTCGGAGAAAAAGGTGCCTTCATGGGCTTTACGGAATTCTACCAGGGCTTTCAGGGCGGCTTTGCCTTCTTCACGGCGACCTTCGGGCAACACTTCTTCACCGTCATAGGCGGCGGCCAGTCGGGCGGCCAGCTTGGCATGCTCGACACCCAGGCGCACGAAGCGGACGCGCTCGGAAAATTGGCTGTCGGACAATTCATCCGCCTGTTTCAACGCCCCTTCCAATTGGGCGTCTGCGGGCGCAAAGGATTCCGGGGGAAAAACGTAGTGGGCCTTTTTCACGTAGTTGGCATAGCGACGGGCCACCTCGCGGTAAAGCTCGATAAAGGGAATCGTGTTGTCCGTCGCGTAGCCTTCCCAATAGGCAAAATAGTCGCCCATTGTTTCTGACGCCGGGCCGAATCCCGAGAGATACTCGTCGCGGATGGTGTCGAGCGCCAGTTCCGGTTTGTTCATGAGGCGCAGGTGCATGTAGAGCCGGGGACCCTGAGCCGCCCATTGTCCGGTGAGGGAGTCGAAGTTTGCCCCTTCCATCCCATGCGCTACAGCGAATTTGAAAAACTCGCCTTCCTGCTTCGTTTCAAAGTGGGGCATGACATAGCCATCGTGGAGATAATTGGGGCGATAGCCCAGGCGAATCCCCGTTTCCCGCCAGCCGAGCCACTGGGCCTCGAGCCAATCCACCGCCTCGTCGGGCATGGGAAAGTATCGAAGGTGCGGGTCCTGCCATTGCACGAACTCACCGTATACCTTGTTGCCCAGTTGGATATCGTTGACCGGCGCGGGCAATTCGTTTTCGTAAATGAAGGAGGCGGACACCACGGCATGGGGATTTTTCTTCGACGCCTTCTCGCGCATCACCTTCCAGAAGCGGGCGTAGCGGTCCGACGTGGCCCCACCAAACAATTCGTCGGAGCGGGGATCGGCACCATAGACGTAGGTGGCGAACCAGGGCGGGTCGGTCGGCTGGGGTCCATCCCAGGCGCGGCAGTTGTCACAAATGCAACGTCCCGGACGGTCCACCGGGCCCAGGAGCAACACGCTTTCCCCATCCCACTGCTCGATAACGAAGTCCTGCAACTCCTCATTCGACACACACATGGGCGTGTTGTTGTAATCGGGGTCGGGGTGGCCGCGGGTACCGTCTTTGCGCAGGGCAAACCACTCGGGGTGCTCTTTGCCGTAGCGTTTCCACCAACCATAGAAGAGGTGCCCCGAGGGCGGCTTGCTGTCGAGTCCGCCGAGACGATGACGGCGGAGAAAAACCTGGAGCGCCTCAGCATAGGCGGTCGCGCCTTCCGGAGAAAAGCCAAGCCGGGAATTCTCCTCATCAATGGGCTGTCCATGGATGACCGAATTGATTCGGGAAAGATACATACCGCGGAAGGCCAGCGCGGGCGAATGGGTTTCATTGACGGACCAAAAGGACACGGTATCGGTGGACGGCACATAGGTACCCAGGTCCCCGGGCCACAACCAGCGCACACCCAGGTAACGCTCGATGAACTCATAGACGCCGAAGAGGGTGCCGCCATCTGGCGTGCGGAAGGACAGGGGATCGCTCCCACCATCGGGACCCGCGATAAAGAGGTCATTGCCTACCGAACGCATCGTGTAGGTTTCGCGCGGCAGCCGGTCGGTGTGGACTCCATTCCGCTGCGCGGCTTCCGTATCGCCCACATAGACCCGCGTGTGGGGTGCTTCAGAGGCTTCGCTCTCCCCCACAATCTCCAGCGCCACCCCAGTCGCCCGTTCCACGTGGTAGACCAGCTCTTCCGCCGCATAAGTCGTGGTGGCCGTTGGGGTATCAGCGGTTACGATGATGGCCTGGGCCGCGCCATCGCGAACGAGGGTCACCTGGGCCGATACCGGTATGGCGGTGATGGCCAAAATCACCATGGCCCCACCGAGCTGAAAAATACGTCGCAAAAACATGTTGCTCTCCTCTCCCACTGCTGTGTGTGACATGTAGTCCCCCATAGTGCCGGGAGGCGACGCGGGAGTCAAGCGGTGGATTCGGTGCGGAAAGTCTTCCTTAGAATTTATTCATGGGAAGTAAGTCAGGAGATGCTGGTCGTGCCACCCGATCGCATCCGGACTCCCTACCCGAGGGAGAACGATGATGGGCGCCCCCGTTGACGTTGTGGTCCCAAGCGGTACCTGAATGCGTTCGGGTGCTTTGAGACAGAGCGACCATGGGCCATCCGACATCACGGAACCGTAGCCTCGCCCCAAGATCACGACATTAAGAGGCTACCGTATCGTCACGCAGGAAACACCCCTTCGATGAGGCTCAAGGCACCCGAACCCGACCGGCGGTCGCCTGGGATCGGGTGGCACAATGAACTGCCGTGATATATTTTTGCCTGTTAGTTTCCATGAGTGCAAAAACAAAGATTTCGGGACACCACTACGACGAAAACCCTACGCTGCGATGGCCGAACTCAAGGTCAGCATGGGCAGTAACATGGCGATGACGAGGAAGCCGATGATTACCCCCATGACCACGATAAGCAGGGGCTCAAAGAGCGCCGTTACGGCCTTCACGGCCCGGTCTACTTCCACGTCATAGGCGTCGGCGATGCGGTTGGTCACGGCACCGATACGGCCGCTTTCTTCGCCCACAGCAAACATGCTCACCACCACGGGTGGGAAGTGAGCGCATTGTTCCAGGGCCTCACTCATGGCCCCACCGGCGGTAACACGTCCATGGAGGGTGCGCACCTCTTCGCGGATAACATGGTTGCTCATGGTGTCCGCCGTAATTTCCAGGGTGGTCAAAATGGGCACCCCGTTGTCGAGCAGGGTGCCGAGGGTACGGGCGAACTTCGCCATCTCATAGCGCTGCACCAGGGTGCGCACAACCGGCACGCGGAGCACGAAGCGGTCCCACTGTTGTCGGCCTGACTCGGAGCGAAACCACTGCACACTCCCCCACCCACCTGCGGCCAGGCCGAGCAAGACGGCCCACCACCACGTGCCCATGAAATTGCAGATTGCCATCACAATCACGGTAGGCAGGGGCAGGGCCGCGTTGAATTCGTTGAAGATACCAATGAACTTAGGAAACACAAAAGAGACCAGAATGAACACCGAAATGGCGCTGATAATGGAAAGAAAAATGGGATAGATCAGGGCGGTGACGAACTTCCCGCGCAAAGACTCCTCTTGCTCGCCGAATGCGACAATACGCCACAGGACATCGTCGAGCATGCCCCCGGTTTCCCCCGCCCGCACGAGGTTGATATAGAGGGGCGGGAACAGCCGTCCATGTTCCGCCAGGGCATCGGCCAGTGAATTACCCTGCTGAACCGATTCGCGAATTTCGTCCACCACGGCGACCAACTGGGGATTCTCCCCCTGTTTCGCAATGGTGCGCAGCGCGCGGGTGAGCATCATTCCCGACTCGGTGAGGTTGGCCAGTTGACGAAAAAAGATATTGCGCTCGCTGAGTCGGATACGTTGGAAGGCCCGCTTGAGCAGGGCTTTAGAGCCCCCGTCTTCCTGGACCCGCTCCACATTCAAGGGAAAGTAGCCCATTTCCCGGAGGCGTGCGACGGCCGCGCGCTGGGAGTCGGCTTCCAGGGTACCGCTCAGCTTCTCTTCTGGCCCCTTCTTTACCTCATACTGAAACTGAGGCATGGCCAGATTCTTCCGGTGGCAACAAGTCCGCGTCCGCCGTAACGCGGAGCACTTCTTCGACGGTAGTACGGCCATCACAGACCCGTAACCAACCGGCCTGGCGCAAGGTGCGCATGCCCTGCTTCAGGGCCACCTGTTTAATCTCCAGGGAATTGGCCCGCTCGACCGTCAGATGTTTTATCTCTGGCGTAAAGGGGAGCATCTCATAGATAGCGGAACGTCCCCGATAGCCCGTATTGCGACACGCCGCACACCCTGCCCCTTGGCGGAAGGCTGTCTCTGAAACCGTGTCCGCGCCCGGACCGAACTCGGCACGCAAGAGGGCGTCTTCGTAGGTCGTCGGAACGGCACACTGGTCACAATTCTGACGGAGTAGGCGCTGTGCAATCGCCGCTATGAGCGTGCTGGAAATAAGGAAGGGTTCTACGCCCATATCTAACAGGCGCGTTACGGCCCCCGAGGAATCGTTGGTGTGGAGGGTACTCAACACCAGGTGGCCCGTGAGGCTGGAGCGCACGGCCATTTCGGCGGTCTCGTAATCGCGAATTTCACCCACCAACAGGATATCGGGGTCATGACGCAAGACCGAACGCAATCCCCGGGCGAAATCAAAACCAATCTGACTGTGCACCTGCATCTGGGTAATCCCCGGGAGCTGATACTCGACCGGGTCTTCGATGGTAATGATTTTACGCGACAGGTCGTTAAGCTGACTCAAGGCTGCGTAGAGCGTGGTGGTTTTCCCGCTGCCCGTGGGGCCGGTTACCAGCAGAATCCCATGGGGCCGTCCAATAAACCGGTTGAACACGGCCAGGTCTTCATCCCGAAAACCCAGTTGGGGCAGGGTCAAAAAGGCATTGGATCGGGTAAGCACCCGCAGGTTCACCGTCTCCCCATAGGGCGTGGGCAAGATGGATACCCGCAGGTCGTAGGACTCGGTGCCGAAGGTGGCGAGGATTTTCCCATCCTGGGGCAAGCGTTTTTCCGCGATGTTCAGATTCGCCATGATCTTCACACGAGACACCATAGCCGCCTGAAAGCCCTGCATGCGGGCGGGGGTGGGCACGGCGTGGAGCATACCATCGATGCGGAAACGAACCCGTAACTCATCTTCAAAGGGCTCTATGTGAATGTCGGTGGCGGCAGACTTCACCGCCTCCAATATCAATTCGTTGACGAATTTAACAATCGAAGCGTCTACGTTGGCATCGTCAAGACTGGCACTCTCCTGCTGAGCAATGGTGCTTTGACCGACCCCTTGTGCGGAAAGTTTTTCCATGGTGTCCGCACCGACGCCATAATACTGGCGGATGGCCGCCTTGATGGCATCCGGCGTGGCGACCACGGCTTCCACCCGCTGCTGCAACACCTGCCGCATGTCATCCATCAAATGGGCATTCAGCGGGTCGCAGACCGCCACCACAAGCGTCCCCCGCCGCTCTTCCAAGGGCACACACTGATAGTGGGTTGCAAATCGAGCGGGGAGTTTTTTAAGCACTTCATCCGGTACGTGCTGTTCGGAAAGTGAGACGTAGCGAAGTTCACAAAAGCGGGCGAGTGAGCGATAGACCGACTCGGCGTCAGAAAGCCCCTGTGCAATCAGCAGGTCCCCCGAAAACAGGACGTTAGACCCCGCGTCCAATTTCAATTGACGCAGTTGAGCCTCCTCCACGACACCATCACGGAGAAACTGCTTTTCAAACGCCTTCAACTCAGCCACGAACTGCTCCACCCTTCCGTGTCGCTCCCCCCAACCCATCCGGGGGACACGCTCACGGCATGCTATCACAGCCTTTAACAGCGCAACAAAAACCGACTCCGTTGCGCTGTCTGGCGCGCCGTCAGTCTATGCCAGGTTGCAGGCGGGCCAACACGGCGGCGGCCATCTGAGCGGGGACTTCATGGGGGCCTTGGACCACCGCTTCCAGCAGTTCCTTACCTCGCTCCGGATTGTTCTCTTCCTGCCAATATTGCTCGCCCAGACGTACATCCAGTTGCGCCACGGCCAAGGGATTGGTGAAACGACTACGGAGCATTTCAAGCCCGGATACCCCGTCATTCTCGATGACCGTCACCATCGTATCCAGCGCCTCGCTCGCAATGAAGCGGCCCGGATTCTGGGCGACTATGGTCTCCAACCGGGGAATGCCTTCTTCCCCGAGACTGCGGGCCGCGTCAATGGCATAGAGGGCTTCATAGCCCGAATCGCGTGCCTCGGTGAGCAAGTCGTAACGATCCTGAAGCAGTCCATGACACTGGGACCATACTTCCGCATACTCATCGCGAACCAATGAATAAATGCTATATGCCTCTTCATACCGATGAAACGCACTATACTCCAGACTCGCCATTTCCAAATAGAGCACCCCGGCGGTGGGGCCATCCCCATGATAGGCCAGGGCATTCTCCAGCACCTGCCGCGCCTCAATCTCTTGACCAGACTGACTCAGTAGCCCCGCCTCTTCCAACGCCAGACTGATGGGACTCCGCTCATCAACGGGCTGGCGCACGTCGTCCCCAGTAGAAAACAAATACAGACTGATAAGGCCAAAAACCGCGAAACTCAGTGCAAAACTTCCCATGGTCCACCGACTATGTCGCGTTGCCACCCCCTCCTCACGCAACGCTTCCCGCAAGGTTGGCAGCAGATCCCCTGAAAATGATTCCGTGCGCACGGGTATTTCACCGACCAGGGCCTTCATGGTTTCCATCTCTTTCGCGCACCGGGGACAGCCGGCGAGATGGGTATTCAGGGCTACCTGCTCCGTCTCGCTCAGCGCCTCATAGAGCGACGCGGCGACGAGACCCTGCACATTTCGACATGAACCCATACAACTACCTTTCCGGCCCGATGGTGGCCCTGTTCGTCACGGCAGTGTCCGACCTATACCGTTTCATACAAATCACTCAGCTCCACCTGTAGTTTCTTCAATGCGCGAAACAGGTGGACCTTTACGCTCCCCACGGTGCAGCCCATGCTTTCTGCGATTTCAGCCAGGGCCAACCCCTCGTAATGCCGCAGCAAGAATACTTCCCGCTGCGAGGGCGACAGGATCGGCAGGGCCTTGCGGATACGGGCCTCAATCTCGTTCCCACGCACGACGGCATCCGTCTGGGTGGTGGAGGGCTCCACCGAGGCACCTTCGGACGTCGGTACAAAGGCCTCCTCCAGCGACTGCTCGGGGTAGCGCTTTTTCTTACGTAATTGGTCGATACTGTGGTTGGTTGTCATTCGGAGTACCCATGGAAGGAAACCTCCGGTCGGTTTCCAGTGACCAATTTTCCGGTGCACCTTCAGAAACACTTCCTGGCTGGCATCCAAGGCATCTTCACGGTTGCCAAGCACACGATAGGCCACGGCGAAAACGCGCCCTTGAAAGCGGGTCACCATTTCATCAAACGCCGCCTCATCCCCCGACTGAAATGCCAGGGCCAACGCCTTATCATCCAAGGACTCCAAATCGTTCCTTCCACGTAAACTCCACCCATAGAACGGAGTGCTGGGGCCAAAGGTTAACAACTGCCAACACAGCTAGTCGTCCCCGTGGGCCGCGACGGTGGCAATATGGTCGAGGATCTCGTCCAGGTCCCGCTCGCGCACCCGACAGAGCCAGGTGTTCTCGGGAAACAACATGACATTGGGGCCTTTACTACACTGATTCATGCAGCCCGAGGAGCAAACCCGCACGTGTTTCTGCAGGCCCCGCTGCTTCACCTGTTTTTTCAGTTGCGCACAGAGCTTTTTGCCGCCGTGGCATTTCTTTCCACCACCGCCCTGGGTGCACACAAAAATGCTCCGAGCGGTCGGTACCGGTTTTTCTTTCATTCAAGCCTCCAGAACTGACGTCCATGCCTGCATTTTAGCACGTAACCTAAGGTGGGCCGGGAAACCGGACATCTCACGATGCGCATGCTGTTTCTAACTGGTTACCTTCTGATAGAATGCGGACATGACAAATCATGATTATTGGCAAACTCTGGTCGGTGAGATTTCTCCCGAAGAATTTCTGCGTTCCTTTGGCACGGCCGATCCCGAACTTGGGCTCGAGCGTTTTCTGGAGGAGCGTGGACAGCTCTATGGGGTGCTCAATCAGGGCAGCTGGAAAAGCACCTTCGAGGCGACTAATCAGTATCATATCGTGACAGCCCGCGTATATCTTCAGAGTTATCTGGAAGAAACGCGAGAGGAATGGGAACCGGCCCTGGAAGCCCAGCCCCCCAAGGTGGTGCGACGCTATCGTCCGGTCTACGACTTACCCGTTCCAGCGTCTGGCAAAGGCGGACCAAACGACGAAGCGCTAAGCACGGAAGCGTCCGAAGCGTCCGAAGCGTCCGAAGCGTCCGAAGCGTCCGAAGCGTCCGAAGCGTCCGAAGCGTCCGAAGCATCCGAAGCGTCCGAAGCGTCCGAAGCGTCCGAAGCGTCCGAAGCGACCGAAGCGTCCGAAGCGTCCGAAGCGTCCGAAGCGTCCGAAGCGTCCGAAGCGACCGAAGCGTCCGAAACGGCGGAAGCAGCGGTGGATACCGAAACTACGGAATCCCCCGATGGGCTGGAAGACGAGAAACCGGCCGAATCATAACGGGACGGGTTTCGGTCCATGCGCCTAGTGGCGCGCGCGTGAGTCCCCCGGTACTGCGGGTGCCTGCCCCATCCGCCGCACGCACGTGGCCAAGAGCGAACCAGTCAGGTTGTGGACCACGCTGAAGAGACTCGCGGGCAATGCGGCCAACGGGGAAAAGTGCTGACTGGCCAGGGCCACGCCCAGTCCGCTGTTTTGCATCCCCACCTCAATCGCGACCGTCCGGCGATCCGCTGCGGACAGTCCCGCCCCCCAGGCAAGCAGATAACCCGCCCCCAATCCGAGCAGGTTGTGCAAGAAGACCGCTCCAGCCAGCACCAGGCCCACTTGCGGTAATACGTTGTGAGACAGGCCGACCACTGCGGCAATAACGAGTACGATAATCACCACGGACACGGCGGGAAAGACCTCATTGATACGGGCCACCCGCTTGCCCAGCACGACGTGCAGCAAGAGCCCGGCACTCACGGGCACCAACACGATGGTTACCACACTTCGGAAAAGCGCCCAGGCATCGACCGGCACTACGCGACTCCCCAGCAGCTGAATCAGGAAGGGGGTCAGGAAGACGGCGGCCACCGTGGAGCAGGCAGTCATGGTCACTGAGAGGGCCACATTTCCCCGGGCGAGGTAGACGATCACATTGGAGGCCGTGCCGCCCGGACAACATCCCAGCACGATAAAGCCCAACTGTACTTCTTCGGGCAGCCCTAAGCTCCGTGCGATCAGCCAGGCAATTCCGGGCATCAACACGAATTGCCCCACCAGACCGCAGGCCACGGCGCGGGGTTGTGCGACGACCCGAGCGAAGTCGGCGGGCACCAGGCCCATTCCCATGCCAAACATGATAATGCCGAGACCGGGCACGATGGCGGGCTTGAGGGCCTGGAAAGGCCCGGGAAAAAACCAGGCCAGTCCGGAAAACAATATGACCCAGATTACGAATCCGTTTACACACCATGCGCTCATTCTCTGCAACTGAATTAGCCTTTCCGCCCACGGTCGCTCACTCGACCGGGATGGGGAGAGCCCCGTTCGGAAACCGGCGATTCACCTGTCCGGTCTCAGATAGGAATAGGCGTTATACTACCCCACGTCACCTGAAAACTCCCACCTTAACCGCTATCAACCGGGAACCCCAACATGATTATTTCCTTCTCATCAGCTGCTATGTCACACCGGCACCTCGTTGGCTGCGCCGTTTTCCTGCTCGCCGCGGTTTTCGCTGGGATTCCCAGTTTCGCCACACCCCTCGACGACTATGTAAACACGCCCGACCCCGTTTTCCGCTATGAACTCCACCCCCAGGCCACGGTCACCAAGAACACCCACGAAGCCAGGGTTTATCACCTTATTTCCCAGGAGTGGCTCACCACGGCCGAGGTGGACCGCACCCTCTGGGAGCATTGGGTGACGATTCATGTCCCGACCGAGCGGGATTTCAAGCCGGCCATGCTCTTCATCAGTGGCGGGGGCAATGGGGGAAGCGCCCCCACGCCCAATGGCGCCATGACACAGATCGCTTTGATGACCAAGTCCGTAGTGGTCGAGATCAAGCAGATTCCGAATCAACCCCTCCACTTTGCCGCTGAAAACATGGCGGCCTATAAGGAATCGGGGCGAAAGGAAGACGCCCTTATCGCCTTCGGATGGGACCAGTTTCTTACCGGCGGGAGCGCCGAATGGCTGGCCCGTCTTCCCATGACGAAGGCGGTGGTCCGAGCCATGGATCTGGTACAGAAAGAACAACCGGATGTGAAAGAATTCTTCGTCGTAGGTGCATCGAAACGGGGCTGGACCACCTGGACCACGGCTGCCGTGGACAAGCGGGTTATTGGTATTGCACCGGCCGTAATCGATGTCCTCAATTTCGTACCGTCCCTCGACAATCATATCAACGCCTATGGATTCTGGGCTCCTGCCGTGAGTGAATATGAGGAGACCAACATTACGGGACGTATCCACAGCCCACGGATGAAGGCCCTCCTCGATATTGTCGATCCCTACAGTTATATCGACCGCCTTACCATGCCCAAGTACATCGTCAACTCCACGGGCGACCAGTTTTTCCCACCGGACTCCTCGAAGTTTTATTTCGACGATCTTAAGGGAGAAAAGTACCTGCGCTACACGCCGAACAGTGATCACGGCCTGAACCTCGGTGTTTACATGAATCTGGCCTCCTTCTATCACGCGGTCTTAAACGACACACCCCGGCCTGTCTTCGACTGGAAATCCAACGCCGACGGAAGCCTGGAGGTCCACTGCACGACGAAACCGGAGAAGGTGCTCTTGTGGCAGGCCCATAATCCGAAGGCCCGCGATTTCCGGTTGGAGGAAATTGGTGCCGCGTGGACCAGCTCCGAGCTTCCCAGTGCGGATGGCGCATACCGCGCCCTGCCTGAACTCCCGGAATCGGGGTACACGGCATTTATGATTGAACTCACCTTTAAGAATCCCGATTTCCAGTTTCCTTTTGTATTCACCACCGGAGTCCAAATTCTGCCGGACACCTACCCCAGTAAACCGTAGGCCCTTCACCCCTTGTCCCCTGCGCTTCCGAGCAGGTACACTGGCGGGCCAGAGACGCAACACGTGCGCTCTGCCTGAAATGCCCTCAGTGGCTTCAACTAATCGCGGAGAGAAACGGAGAATATGGTATGAAACACCTACCCCTTTTGGCCCTTACCTGCATGATGGGATTTGCCCTGTCGGCGTGTAGCCCAGCCAATGAAAATGAAGTGGCAGAAGAAGCCGTTACGGAAGCGCCTGCAGCAGAAGAGACGGCGGCTCCCCCGGTGATGGCGGAGGCGGAGGCCCCCACGGCAGCGCCCGCTGAGGCCCCTGCTGAAGTGCCCGCAGCAGCGCCTGCCGCCCCGACAATCAATGCCGCACCCGTGGAACTGGAGTGGAAGCCCCTCTTCAATGGCGAGAATCTCGACGGTCTGACGCAGCGGGGTGCGGCCACCTGGGAAGTAAAAGACGGCGTCTTGACGGGCCAGTCCCCCGACGGCCAGGGACACATCTATTTCGCACCGGAGTTGACCGACCTTGAGGTGAAGGGCATGTTCAAGATTACCGCCCTCGACAAGGACGCCAATAGCGGCCTCTATTTCCGGGCCAATCCGCCGGAGGACAATGTGGATGGGTACCCGAAAGGTTATGAAGCCCAGATTTGCCACTCCCAGGATGCGCACACGGGCTGGCTCTGGAAACCCGGTGCCCCGACCGGAAAAGCCGACAAGCTCTTGACCAAAGACGGCGAATGGTTCTCCATGCGCGTCAAGGCCGAGGGAAAAACCATCCAGATCTGGGTCGAAGACGATCT
Source organism: Candidatus Hydrogenedentota bacterium (assembly GCA_030432675.1). Taxonomy (GTDB): domain Bacteria; phylum Hydrogenedentota; class Hydrogenedentia; order Hydrogenedentales; family JAEUWI01; genus JAEUWI01. The sequence continues at coordinate 18,432 of JAUIMA010000015.1, forward strand.
GGTCATGACCTACCAGGATGAGGAATACACCAAGGGCTACTTTGCGTTGCAGTGCCACAATGCCGGCATGATTGCCGAAGCCAAAGAATTGTACTACCGGGACCTCAGCGCCCAGTAACTGACCAGACACATCGTAATCACGACCCGGCTTGCCTCGCATTGCCGGGTCGTTTTATTGCCGGCGAGCCGCCGGCGCTCCATAGGCATTTCGATCAGACGTCTTTTCGGACCACCACTTCCCAACCGCCTACGAAGGGGTAGCGATTTCCCACCAGATACCACGGGGCCTTGGCGAGGTGGGACAGCAGGGCCACTTTCCAGCTTTGCGCAAAGGAAACCTGTACGATGGCAGGACGGGCGGCGTAGAGCGTGACGTTGTGGGCTTTTCCTGCACGACCGACGAGGTTTTCCCAACACCGGGCCCCCATGTCATGAAGATGGGCGGGATAGGGAAAGAACCAACCTGCGGTCCCCTTTCGGCAGCAGCGCATATAGGGCACCACGTGGGGCGTCCGCGCATAGAAGCGCCCCCCTGCGGCCAACCGTGCAAACAACGCCTCAAGCGTTTCCCGCGGATCGGGCACGTGCTCTATCACCCCACTGGCAATGATGAAGTCGTATTCATTGTCCCCAAGAGCGTCAAGGGTCGCTGCCTGTTGGAGCACGATACCCTCGTCCGAAGGGGGCGAAGCCGCTACGCCATAGTCCACGAGCTGCACCGTAATCTCCCCGGCTCCCTGAGCACGGAGCTTTTCCGCCACGTTGAGGGCAATACTGCCATCCCCCCCGCCGAAGTCCAGGATGCGTAGGGGAGCGCCCGGGGAGACGGCACCGTAGGCCCGGGCGAGGTGCGCACCAAATCGATTCAGATTGCCAAAGGTCACGTGGGGATCATCTTCCTGGTGAGATTCTCCCTCGTAAAAGTCGGCATAGAGGGCATCCAACGCTTCCTCCGTTGGCATACGCGACACACTGGCTCCGCCGCAGCGGTGGCACTGCAATAAGGTCACTGCAGGCGCTGCCTGGATAGGATGAACCACGCTCCGTTCACTGCTGCCACATAGGGGACAGCTCGGTGCCGATGGCAGGAGTTGGGACTCCAGGAGATGGGCCGTGCCGTTGAAAGGAAAGAGAGGATTCATCGCGGTGCTTTCTGGTTCCAGAGGGGGGCGGGGCCCCAATACCACCGTAGGATAACGCGCTGTTTACCACGATTCCAGCGAAAAGACGCAGTGACCGGTTCATCTGTGGTATACTCTCCGAGTACCCCCGGGTCTTCGTGTAACCAACTTCACCTTGGGCACGCCTCTCTGTAGCTCCTCTGAGCCCGTCTTGTGTCAATACAGTTTCTGTGCCTCTCACCCGGACTATACCGCTGGGCCGCCGTCGCCTTGTCTTACCTTAAACCCATCGCGACGGGCGGATTACGCCTTTGGCACCCGAAACGCACAGGATATCCCTATGTCTACAGAAACTACTGAGGCCGCAGAAAATATCGATTCGCTGAAATTCGCCGATCTGGGCCTCCCAAAATCCATCCTCAAATCTCTGGAACAAATCGGCTACGAAACCCCCTCGCCTATCCAGGCAGAGACCATCCCGCCCTTGTTGAAAGGGGTGGACGTTCTGGGTCAGGCGCAGACGGGCACGGGCAAAACCGCCGCCTTCGCCCTCCCCATCCTTTCCCAGATCGAACTGGCCCAGACCAATCCCCAGGCACTGATACTCGTGCCAATGCGGGAACTGGCCATTCAGGTGGCGGAAGCCTTCCAGAAATACGCCAGCCACATGAAGAATCTGCACGTCCTCCCGATTTACGGCGGCTCTTCCTACGACGGTCAGCTCCGCGGCCTCCGGCGGGGCGTCCATGTGGTCGTCGGCACGCCCGGTCGTGTAATGGATCATATGCGACGTGGGACGCTCAATCTCGAAGGCCTTACCACCCTGGTCCTCGACGAAGCCGACGAAATGCTTCGCATGGGATTCATCGACGATGTGAAGTGGGTCCTGGAACAGACACCGCCGGACCGTCAGATCGCCCTCTTCTCGGCGACCATGCCACGGGAAGTGCAGAAGATCGCCGAAGCCCACATGCGCAATCCGGAAGTGATTGCCATCAAGGTACGCACGTCGACCGCCGAAACCATCAATCAGCGTTACTGGATGGTAAGCCACCATCACAAGATGGATGCCTTAACCCGCATTCTGGAAGCCGAAGATTTTGATGCCGTCATCATTTTCGTGCGCACGAAAACGGCTACAGTCGAACTGGTCGAAAAGCTGAACGCCCGGGGCTATGCGGCCTCGGCGCTCAATGGCGATATCGCCCAGAACCAGCGCGAACGCACCGTCAACCGCCTCCGCAACGGCGACCTCGACATCCTGGTCGCCACCGACGTGGCCGCCCGTGGCCTCGACGTGCAGCGTATCACCCACGTCATCAACTATGACATTCCAACCGACACCGAGCCCTATATCCACCGCATCGGTCGTACGGGGCGCGCAGGTCGGACGGGTGAAGCCATTCTCTTCGTCACCCCCCGGGAAAAGCGCCTGCTCTTTGCCATCGAAAAAGCAACGCGTCAGAAGATCGCGTTGATGGAAATGCCCTCAACCGAAATCATTAACGACAAGCGCATTGCCCAGTTTAAACAGAAGATAACCGACACGCTGGCCAACGAAGACCTCAAACTCTATGAAGATATCGTAGAACAGTATTTGCTGGATCATAATGTGCCGGCCCTGGAAATTGCGGCAGCGTTGGCCAAGTTGGTCCAAGGCGAAGAACCGCTCCTCCTGAAGGATCGGCCGAAAGCAGAAAAGCGCAAGCGCGATGCAGGGGAACCCAATTGGGAGCCCCGCGAACGCAACGACCGCAAGGGCGGAAAAAAAGAACGTCCGCCACGCCACGCGGAGGCCCTCCCGGAAGGCATGGAGCGCTATCGTATGGCGGTAGGCCACAAGCACGGTGTAAAGCCCGGCAACATTGTGGGTGCGATTGCCAATGAAGCCGGTCTTGAGAGCAAGTTCATTGGCGCCATCGACATCCAGGAACACCACAGTACCGTGGTCCTGCCTCAGATGCCCAAAGAGATTTTCCAGCTGCTACAGGACGTGTGGGTGGCCGGACAGCCCATGCGTATCCGCAAGGATGACGGGGACGGCGAGAGCGACGGCGGCGCCTTCAAGAAAAAAGGCTTTAAGAAAAAGGGCTTCAAATCCGGCGGAAAACCCTTCAAGAAAAAGGACGGCAAGAAGCGTCCTGAACTGAGGGCGCCAAAAAAGCCTAAAAAGAAGCACCGAAAAGGCGCTGAATAGACTTCCTCAGCCGCGTGTAACAGGGCAACCTGTTATGCGCGGTTTTTCTTTGGGGATCGAAAGATCGGCGACATGCCACCCGCCATCGAAATGCGCTCGAGGATGCAGCGCAAGCTCTCCTGGAAGAGCGACCATAAGCTGCCCCATCCCCAGGAGTCGATGCGGTTTGCATGCCCTCTCCGGGACCAGGTTTCGGAACTCTTGGCTCCGATGCTATTTGATTCCCGCTGGACATCACCCGCCCCCCTTGGTTAGGATCAACCGGTTCCCCCGTTTGGCGCGAGAGGACCGTGTGGCGAACGACGTTGGGGCAACTTTTCCCGACGTCCGCCTTCCCATTCCACCCAAAGGACTGCGTGAATGATGCGACTATTTCCAGGTATTGCTGTGGCCCTGTGCCTTTTCCTCTGCCTTGCGGTGTCTGCAGAGCACCGAATCTTACTCCACGGCGGCGACCGACTGGTCGTCGTGGCGCCCGATGGCGAAATTGAATGGGAGATGCCCTGGGGCGGCATTCACGACATCCATGTCCTGGAGAACGGCAACATCCTGGTCCAACAGGGCATGCAGAAAATCGCCGAAATTGACCCCAACGCCAAGGAGGTCGTTTGGTCCTATGATGCCCAGACCAGCAATGGGAATGAAGGCAAGAAACTGGAAGTCCATGCCTTTCAACCCCTGGCCCATGACCGCTTCATGCTGGCCGAATCGGGCACGGGGCGCATCATCGAAATCGACCGCGAGGGCACGCTTCTTAAGGAAATCCCACTTAAGCGCGACAACCCCCATCCCCATATGGATACGCGCCTGGTCCGCAAGCTCGACAACGGCCACTACCTGGTCTGCCATGAGGGCGATGGCTTCGTCCGCGAGTACGATGGCGAAGGCGCAGTGGTCTGGGAATATGACGTTCCCCTCTTCGACAAGGAGCCCGCTGGGGGGCACGGCCCCGATGCCTGGGGCGACAAGACGTTTAGTGCCCTGCGCCTGCCCAACGGCAATACCCTGCTGAGCACGGGGAACGGCCACAGCGTGCTGGAGGTGACGCCGGAGAAAGAAATCGTCTGGCAATTGAGTCAGAATGACTTACCCGACGTAACCTTCGCCTGGGTAACGACCCTGGAAGTGCTTCCCAACGGGAACTATATCATCGGCAATTGCCACGCCGGTGAAGGCCAACCGATTCTTGTGGAAGTGGAGCCCAAGAGCAAGAAACTGGTATGGAAATTTGACCGCTTCGACGATTTTGGTAATAACGTATCCAACTCCATTGTGCTGAGTGCGCCGGAAGGGCGGATTCGGTAGACTCCACCAACTACCCGATTTGTGGAAAGGACATAAAGGACGGAAACGACCTAAATGACAATGACCGATAGCCCTCATTGAGGTAGCCGGGCCAAATTGCGTTGCGAGAGTCCCCTTGAGCGGCTTCGCTCCATGCATTTTCGGCTACCCGGTGCCCCTTGTCCTTTACGTCGTTTCCGTCCTTTAGGTCCTTTAGGTCCTTTCAAGCAAGGCGTCTCACAGGACGTCCGCCTATATCATCAATATCCCACCCAACGCGTGCACACACAAAAGGAATTTCAATGCAACGCCTGCTTCCTCTGGTCGCCTTACTCCTTCTTGCCACGATGGCCGTTGCCCAGGTCGCAATCGGCCAGGACGCTTCCCCACCCTCATCCGATACGCCGATCCTTCAGGAAGAATACCCGGTGGAAGCCGCACCAGATGGGATAACGCCTGCCCCGGAGCCTTCCGAACAGCCCCCCGCACCGGCGGCCAATGCGCCCAGTCGGGCCTTGGTGCGCAATATTGCCATCGCCATGGGGATAGGCTTTGCCCTGGTGATTGGGGGCACACTCTTCATTCTCGTCAAATTCCCAAACCAAAACGAACAATGAGTAACGAGGGTAATGCGGTCGTGCGGCTCACCGCTCAGTCGTATAGACGTAGATCTGCAATCGAGCCAGCTTTTGTGCTATACAAGAGGCTCTTGTTTATTCCCTGTTAAACCGCCTGCCCCCTTGGGCAGAGGAGAGTTTCCTATGAGTAACACCCCCAGTCGCCGCCAATTCCTGGCCGCCACCGCCGTGATTGCCGCCCCCATGATTATCCCCGCATCGGCCCTCGGCAGGGATGGCAACGTCGCCCCCAGCGAACGCATCACCGTCGGCTGCATCGGCACGGGTAACCGCGGCAAATACAACATGATGGCCTTTCACGGCAAAGCGGAAACGCAAGTTGTCGCCATCTGCGATGTCGATACCGCCCGTCGCAATGCAGCAGCCGAGTTAACCGAGGTGGCTTCGGAGAGCGTCTACAACGATTACCGCGAACTCCTCGCCCGGGACGACATCGACGCCGTCTCCATCGCCACGCCGGACCACTGGCACGCCCTCAACACCATCGACGCGGCCAAGGCAGGCAAGGATATCTTCTGCGAAAAACCCGTATCCCTCACCATTACCGAAGGCCGCAAGATGGCCGACGCCGTGGCGAAGTATGAGCGGGTACTCCAGACGGGCACCTGGCGCCGTTCCCTCCAGGGGTGCCGCGATGCCTGCGAACTCGTCCGCAACGGCTACATCGGCGAACTCCACACCATCGAGTGTGGCGTTGCCGATGGCTATTCGATTCGGGGCGAGTTTAGACCGGGCTACCCGGAAGAACCCGTGCCCGAAGGCCTCGACTACGATCTGTGGCTCGGACCGGCGCCCATGAAGCCTTATACGCCCGCCCGTTGCCACTTCAATTTCCGTTGGCTCCTGGACTACAGCGCGGGCTACATCACCGACTGGGGCGCCCATTACTACGACGTGGGGCAATGGGGCAACGGCACCGATGACACGGGTCCCGTGCGCATCTCCGGTGCCGCCGAATACCCCCGGCAAGGTCTTTTTGATGCCCCCGTCAAACACCTCATCGAATATGACTACGCAAATGGCGTCCGACTCATTGCATTTACGAGCACCGACGTAGCCCATCACGGCATCAAGTTTATCGGCAGCGAAGGCTGGATTCACGTGGAGAGCTCCAAGATCACGTCCAGCATTCCCGACGTGGACAAGATCGAACTCAAACCCGACGCGGTCCGCCTCTATAAGAGCGATGACCACATCGGTGATTTCATCAACAGCGTGAAGGCCCGGACCGAGCCGGGTGCCACCATCGAAATCGGACACCGCACGGCGACCATCTGCCACCTGGGCTATATCGCCACCACCTTGAAGCGCGAACTCCATTGGGACCCCGTCAAGGAAGAATTCAAAAACGACGACGAGGCCAACGCCCTGCGCAGCCGGCCCATGCGGGGGAACTGGTCGATTTAACCTCCCTTTCCAACCTCTCTGTTAGCTTTTGTGGACAGGGTGGACGTTGTTGACTATGTGGACCGAATGATTGGTCCACTAAGTCTACAAAGTCCACCCTGTCCATTTCTTCTTGCGAAGTGCTCCACAAGGGTGCCACCCTTACAGACCTGAGGCACGAACGGCTTTACGGGTACGAGACAACGGGGGGTACTGTTGTGCCGGTCGCGGATCGTGTAATTTACACCCGTAAGCTCCTCCGCTTCGCTCCCCCGCGTAAGGGTGGCACCCTCACAGTATGCTATGGTGTTTCCCATCACGAAGATGGAGGAACACACCCATGAAGCGGAGAGCATTCTTACAGGGCACCGCCGCAGCCACCAGCATCTTGTCAGGCCTCGCCAACGCGGCAGACACCCAAACACCCCCACGGCCCAAGGCCCGGCCCGGCAGCCCCAACATCCTCCTCATCATGACGGACCAGCAGCGCTATGATTGCGTCGGGGTCAACGGCAATCCCCGTATCAAAACGCCCCACCTCGACCAGCTCGCTGCGGCGTCGGCCAATTTCTCCCACTGCTTTGTTCAGTCCCCCGTGTGCCCCCCCTCTCGGGCCTGTTTCTTCACGGGACGTTACGCCCACGCCCACCGGAACCGGGTGAACTACACCTGCCTGCCGGAAACGGAAACCCTCTTCCCCCAGCATCTCCAGGCCGCAGGCTACCACACGGGCCTGGTGGGCAAGACCCATCTCTACTACGCCTATCCCCCCACGCCCGACGAGGCGCGGCGCACGGGTTTCGACGATGTGGATCTCCACGACGGTGCCGGCTCCGTCGACGAATGGTCGGACTATGTAACGTGGCGTAATGCCCACGACCCCCAGGCGGAAGTAGGCTACCGCACGACGGTGCAGGACATCCCCGAGCGCAAGGCCCAGTTGGGACCCAAGGACAATCCCTTCCGCACCCTCATCGACGCCGAATACACCGACACCGCCTGGACCGGCATGCGAACGCGGGCGCGGCTGAAGGAATATGCCCAGTCCGGCGAGCCCTTCTTTCTCTTCTCTTCCTATTGGAAACCCCACTCGCCCTTCGAAGTCCCCGCGCCCTACGACAGCCTCTACAACGACGTGGATATCCCCCTACCCGAAAAAGAAAGTCTCGACGCCATCAAGGCCATGCCGCCCCACGTGGAGCGTATGATTCGGCGCACCGAACTGCGGGGACGTCCACCGGAACACGAGATGGACCGGGAACGCCTCCAGTGGATTTACCGCAGTTACTACGGCAGCATCACCCACATCGACGACGAGGTGGGCGCCACCTTAAAAACCCTCGAAGAGACCGGACTGGCCGACAACACCATCGTCATCTTCGTGTCGGACCACGGCGACCAACTGCTGGAACACGGCATGATGGGGAAAAACGTCTTCTTCGAAGGCTCCGTCCGCGTGCCCTTCATGATGCGCTACCCCGGCCAGATTCAACCGGGCGCCTACGATGAACTCGTGGAGACCGTGGACCTCCTCCCCACCCTCTTCGACTATTGCGGTCTGGAAACGCCCTACCACGCCCATGGCCGCAGCCTCGCTCCCCTCCTGCGCGAAGGGGACGACACCTACCAGGCCCGGGAGTGTGTCTTCAGTGAAAACATCATGCCCGAAGTCTTCGCCGGCGTTCACAACTATGAAAAAGGAAAAGGCGTCTTCGGCGTCCGTCACCCCGACGCCAAAATGGTGCGGACCCGCCGCTGGAAATACAACTACTACCCCGAAGGCCACGAAGAACTCTTCGACCTGGAAAAGGACCCCGGCGAACGACACAACATCGCCGCCGACCCGGCCCACCAAGCCACCCGAGACGCTATGAAGGCACGCATGGTCGACTGGCTCATCACTGCCACCGAAACGGAGCAAATTGCCGAGAAATGGCTGGTGTGAGTGGCGGTGGATTTTAGGGGATTGGACCCTCGTTACCACGGTCCCCCGTGGTAATGCCTACCCTTCCGCTCCTGCGGAATAGCATCTGCACGGACATTCTTATACGTATTATCTCACTCTACAGGTTAAGGAGCACATCATGGTCGCCAGCATCTCTCTTTGCATCGTAACGCTTATGACCCTCGCTGGGCCCGGCACACGGGAGGGTCTGGAATATCCTATCAGCACATCGCCTGTGCCCAAAATGATTATCGAGGACTCGCGATACCAACTGGGATTGCAGTTTGTAAACGGAAGCGGTACGGAGGACCAATTCGATAAAACCAGCAAGCTACTGGTGAAAGCAGCGACAGGAGAAGCCGACGCACAGTATTCCCTGGGCGAACTGTATTGGCTTGGGCAGATTCTCAAACAAGACGCGACCATGGCCGCAAAGTGGTTCAGACTCTCCGCTGAGCAGGGCAACTCGAGTGCCCAATACATGCTCGGCTGGCTTTTAGTTGATGGGAATGGTGTGGACAGAGACGTCGACAAGGCTCTTGGTTGGTATGCCTTAGCAGCCGAACAGGGTCACGTGGACGCCCAACTAAAGTTGGGCATGTTACTGGAAGGCCGAAACGAAGAAGAGGCCCTTAAGTGGTTCACGGCGGCGGCAGAATCAGATTGCAGGGCCGCGCAACTC
>JAUIMA010000485.1 GCA_030432675.1 Candidatus Hydrogenedentota bacterium
GCCCCGAAGAGTTGTCCGAGCGCGGCAGTGACTACGTGGTGGCCCATCCCGAGCTCATTAACCTGACGTGGGTCGGTGCCGACTTTGTGATTCAACACGTGACACCGCTCCAGGGCAATGAGCAGATCCTTGGGCTCAGTCTGACGCTGGCCGAGCCGGCCCGTGCCTCCGGGTTGGCGCGCGAAACAGGCCTCCCGGTTTACACCGATGTGTTCGAAGCAATTCAGGGCAGCCCCTCGTTCGAAGTCTGGGTGCCGGTATTTCGTAACGATGAGTTCCTCGGACTCATTGCGGGCGTCTATTCCTGCAAGCAACTCTTGCCTGCCCTGTTTTCGGTGTTCGGAGATCATCCGGGCAGCCTGGCGTTGCTCTCCGGTGAGCAAACCATTATTGCCCGCCTGGGAACGGTTCCCACGACGGTGGATGCCATTACTGCCACGGCCTCCCTGGGACCGGCAGTGCCCGCTTTGTCCGTACGATTACGGCGACCAGACGAGGCCACCTTCTCTCCCATAACCTTGTTGATTAGCGGATTGTGCGGTGCCCTCGCCCTGGCGATGGGGTGGGCCATGTGGGCCCTTCGCCGGGATGCGGAGACAATACGGGATGCGAATCGTTTTGCCCGACTCAATGAAGAGTGTTTTCGGCTGCTCGCCGAGTCCGCTCCCCTGTCCCTGGTGCTGTGTGAGGCCGGCGTCGTGACCTATGCCAACGAGGAGGCCCATCGATTGCTCAAGAGCGGTCAAGCCGACGAACTGGCCGGTCGGCCGTGGCAGGACTTCGTGATGGAAGACGTTCCCGCACGGGAAACGGCCGATGGGGTATCCGGTGAGGTGCTTGGTGGTCACCGAATTCGATGTCTGGATGCGTCGACCGTCGATGTGGAGCTGAATACATCCCAGCTCGTTTTGGAAGGGCGGGAACTCACACAGATTATTCTCCGGGATCTAACCGAACAACAGCAGGCTCTGGATGCGCGCTTCCACATGGACGCCCAGATTCAGCATGCGCAGAAATTGGAGAGCCTGGGTGTGCTGGCGGGAGGTATCGCCCACGATTTTAATAATTTGCTGGTGGGCATGCTTGGCTATGCAGATCTGGCACTCTTGACGATGTCGTCCAGCACGCCGGGCAGAGAGTATGTGGACGAAGTCGTCAAGAGCGCACAGCGGGCGGCGGAATTGTGCAATCAGATGCTGGCCTATTCGGGTAAAGGACGTTTCGTCATTCAGTCGGTGGATCTCTCCGAGATTGTGCAGGAAATGTCGCACCTCCTGGAAGTGTCCATTTCAAAGAAGGTAACGCTTCGCTATCGGTTTTCCCAGACCCTTCCGGCCGTAAATGTAGATGTGACCCAGATTCGACAGGTTGTCATGAATCTGATTACCAATGCCTCCGATGCCCTGGGCGATACCAACGGGCAGATTACGGTTACGACCGATGAGGTGGAATGTGACGCAGCCTATCTGCGGAAGATCGCTTTCGAGGATACGTTGCCTCCCGGGACCTATGTGTGCCTGGAGGTTTCGGATACGGGATGTGGCATGGATAGAGAGACCATTGCACGCATCTTTGAGCCTTTTTTTACCTCGAAAGACACAGGGCGGGGGTTGGGACTTGCTGCGGTCATGGGCATCGTACGGGGGCACAAGGGCGCACTCAATGTGTACAGTGAGCCGGGAAAGGGGACGACCATGAAAGTGCTCCTTCCCGCTTCGGAGGGGGAGGCCATCTCCACCCGAGACGCGTTGAAGGCGGAGTCGGACTGGCGTGGTGAAGGAACGATTCTCATCGTGGATGATGAGGAAATGGTGGTGCGGATGACGGTGAGCCTCTTCCAGCGGGGTGGCTACGAAACCCTGACCGCCGAAAACGGTGAAGAGGCTGTCGCCCTGTATCGGGAACATCAGGAGGACATCGTTGGCGTACTCCTCGACATGACGATGCCCGGAATGAATGGCGAGGAAACTTTTACCCAGTTGCGACGAATCAATCCGAATGTTCGGGTTGTGTTGACCAGTGGGTATAACGAGCAGGAAGTGACGAGCAGTCTGGCGGGCAAGGGGCTTGCCGGGTTCATCCAGAAGCCCTATCGCGCGGACAACTTACTGGCTACTTTTCACAAAGTCTTAGGCAAGTAGAAGATGTTCATCGCCTACCGTGTCCCGACATTCATTCCATTAGTTCGCCAAAGTATTGGTTGATGGGAAAGGGGTCAAAGCCTTCCGCATCATCGTAGGCAAACTGGGCACCGCGTTTCTCGAGTTCGCAGAGATATAGCTCAAGGAAGCGGAGGGCGAGGATGAGGGCATGAAAGGAACCTTCGCCGAAGATTGTTGTCTCAGCGTCTAACAGGCCTTCGGCATGACAGGGGCAAGCCCAGACACCATCATCGTCTTGATAGGGTGCGCGTAAATATAGCCTGAGAGGTCGGCGCTGGCCGTTTGGCTTTTGGCAGATGAGTGAGGTTTCTGCAATAATGGGTTGCATAGTGACCGTCTGCCCAATAGTTCTAGGCGATCAGCCCTCAGGCTGGACGATGAGAATGGTCGTCGTGTCGAAGCGGTTGCGAAAGGTGAGGGATTTGCCATTCTCAAAGCGGAAGGTCACCGTAGATGTGTTCTCATTCCAGCCGCCGTCCACTTGGGTAACGGCCTGTCCGATGAGGTCGTGCGTTGCACCGAGGTCATTCAGGGGGAAATCGGGCGCGTCAGCATCGCCCTCGGGAAGGCGCGGGCCGCTCGAGGCGGTGGTCCAATAGACGGCGTCGCTGTCGAAATAGAGCCGGTGCCATTCACCACCGATCTGGAGCCAGACCACGTTGGCTTCATCGTCCAGTTCGCCTTCAAACCACGACTGCTGGGCGATTAACTGCTCCAGGGTCTTTCCCTGAAAGGTGGGCCATTCTCCCACAATATCTAAATCTTCTACTGCCATTGCGCCGTCTCTCCGTTGCGGTTGTTGGAATAACGGTACCACAATTCGGGGGGAATTTAGAATCCTAAGCGCAATGTCACCATGGCAGTCAAGAGGGCGTGACGTACGTGCGGTGTTATTCTCTGTATGGCGCTATTCAGCATGCGGAGCACCAGTAGAAGCCGTGTGTGGTTCCGTTTCGAACGGACGCCCTTTGATTTTTAAGCTTTTTCGCTTTTTCAGGGTCGCGTGCGACAGTACGAAGCGCCTCGTCATGGTAAGCAATGGACTGGGACTGTGCTTGGACTAATTGCTGTTGCAACGGAGTGTCCTGGAGGTACGGTTTGTAACACGCTTCATAGAGTTCGTGGTCGTCGTTGGCATCATGTGCCCATTCTCCTCGAATATATTTGTATAAGTCGTCGTAAAATGTAGCGAGAATTTCATAGACGACTGCAATGTGGGGACCCCTTGGAAATTCACGGGCGTATTGATGTGCAGCGTTGACGTCTGGCAGTTTTCCCATATCGAGAAACTTTGTTTCGTCATATCGCGTTGCTGCGAAGAGCGTACGGCTACGGAATTCTGAATTCGGGTCTTGGCTATGGGCGAGCGAAAGCAGCTTACCAGTGTATTGGAGATTTCCAGCCCAGTGATTGAGGTTCAGGCCCAATTTCTCGTAGCCGACTTTTAAATACTTTTGTGAGCTCAGCCGATCTCGCTCATTGACTTCGGCAACAATCTCGCGTAATTCCTGGTCCAATTGCACGAGTACAGCCACATCGATGGGATGCTCCCCGTTGTTGAAGGTGAGATAGACGGTACTAAGTCGTGCCGCAAGGTCGTTCTCGTCGGCCGGTGCGGTGAAGGTTCCGAGGAGAAGCGCGGTGATTATGAGCCATCGGTTGGGGAAATGTTGCCTGGACATGGTTGCCTCCCTGGGGTGCCGTATGCTCAATATTCGCTTGGAGCCGCCCCGACCATAGAATACCTCCGATGGGTCGTGAGTTCCATAGGGCGGAGATTGGCTCGACAGTTCAGAGTCGAGGAAGCAGGGCGAGTGCTATCTTCGGAACGGTGATCTTCGGCCTGAGGTGAATCAGGAGTCCGTCTGGTCGTCCGCTTCCTACGATTGGGATGGTGGTGGCCTTGGAGAGGGGGACGGCCCCGACTTCCAGGTGTCCTTCGCCTATTGGCGTCGGTGATTGTGGCACGAGGCGATAGTGCTATTTCCTGGCGGGCGTGGTCGTGGCAGTCCCCGCTTTCAGCCACGCTCTAAGTCCAGCAAGTATTGTTTTCGCCACAGGCCACCGCCATAGCCGACGAGATTGCCGTCTTTTCCGATGACCCGATGGCAGGGCACCAGGATCGAGATGCGATTGTCACCGTTGGCGCTGGCGACGGCGCGGAACGCGTTGGGCCTGCCAATGCGTTTTGCCTGCTCCTGATAGCTGCGGGTGCTTCCGTAGGGTATCCCCCGTAGCACTTCCCAGACTTGCTCTTGAAAGGGGGTTCCGGTTAAGACCAGGGGCACGGTAAAGTCTCGTAGCGTACCCTCGAAATAGGCATCGAGTTCGGCTTGAAGGGGAGCAAAATGGGGGCTTTCTCCGGGGAGAAAAGAAGCCCCGAGATAGTTGCGAAGGCGCTTTATCTGCGTCTCCAACATACGCCGGTCCGTGAACTCGAGCAGGCAAATACCGCGATCCGTAGCGCCAGCCAACATGGGGCCCAACGGTGTGAGGATACGGTTGATGGTGATCAGAGTTCCTTGCTTACTGTGGGACGGCGCAAAGCCCGCCAGTTTCTTAAAGGCGTCGTTAAATCCACTGAGTGATTCGTAGCCGCTGTCAAAGGCCGTTGCGGTGACCTTGCCGGTGTGTCGAATCTGGCCAAAGGCCTGGTTGATACGGAGCGCCCGCAGGTAGGCTTGA
>JAUIMA010000486.1 GCA_030432675.1 Candidatus Hydrogenedentota bacterium
TTCTATGGCACGCTTCACGATCGCGGCACCAACCAGTTCGTCGCCCTTAAGGTCGAGCTTGTCGACGGCATCCTGGCAACGAATCAGCGCCACACCACCCCAGAGCGCCTCTTCATATTTCTTCATCCGCTCGACGACTAAATCGGTCACTTGCCGCGCTTGCACTTCAAACCGCTGTTCCACACGTTTATCATGCTCCTCGGTGGAGAAGCGCCAAGCGAATATCGTAAGGCATCCAGAAAGAATTAGAACGAGCCAATGAATCCAATGAATTCGCCCTGCCCGCTCCAGTTGAGACCGATTTGATGCTACGTCGGTGCTGCGTGCCGGAGGCGTCATCCGAGTCCCCTAGAATCACGGTAGCAACTGCTCGCACCCATTTCTTTTCGACAAGATCGAAACAGGGTAAAGGGCCTTTGCCCCGCCCTTCGGCGGACTCCGACGAACATTGCACATCTCCTGAAGCAACTTCTTCGGGCCCCTCTATATCCCACAGGATATTCGAACCCACGACTGCTCAACCTCGCTTTCAGTGTGATCTATTGGCCATCAAAAAGCAAGCCCCCCGATTACGGGGGGCTGGAAAACAATAAATACACCGAATCCGGGGCTGGGTAATTTCCCCCATTGGGCAGACGAAATGCCCTACTCCCTTAGGAATTCTGTCGATCTTTGAGCGATATTAACGCCTTCATGACGCCGGACAAATCCGCCGCATCGGTCACGCCCCCAAAGGCATCGTGTACGTTCATGTAGAGGGTATAGAGTTCGTCGTAGGCCGCCTGATGGACTGCGTCGGGGGTATATTCCACGTCCTTTACGCCCGTCATGTGCTGCTGGGCCTCCACAAAACTCCCGTAGCCACCTTTTTCCGGTCCGGCGATTACGGCGGCGCTCAGGGCCGATCCCAGGGCGCAGGTCTGATCCGATGCGGACACCTGCATTTTGCACCCCGTCACATCTGCGTAAATCTGCATTAACATCGGGTTTTTTTCCGCAATACCGCCGCAGCAAATAATGCGGTCCACCGGGACACCGTATTCCTTGTAGCGCTCAATAATGGCGCGGGCACCGAATGCGGTGGCTTCAATGAGTGCCCGATAGATTTCGGCCTGGGTCGTATAGAGGGTCTGGCCAAGTAGTAATCCTGTCAATTTCGGGTCGACCAGAAGGCAGCGATTGCCATTGTTCCAATCGAGGGCGAGCAATCCAGACTGACCGGGCTTTTGCCGGGCGGCTTCATTGGTAAGGGCCATATGGAGGGCGTCGTCTCCCTGACACACGGTCTCGACGAACCACTTGAAGATATCCCCCACGGCTGACTGGCCTGCTTCCAGGCCAAAATGACCGGGCAGGATAGAGCCATCCACAATACCGCAAATGCCCGGGATATCCTTCAGGGTCTCGGAATTGGGGGCAACGGTACAATCGCAGGTGGAAGTACCCATGATCTTCACGAGAACGCCAGGTTGCACCCCGGCGCCAACAGCACCCAGGTGGGCATCAATGGCACCTACGGTGATGGGAATACCTTCGCTGAGGCCCAGCTTCGAGGCCCACGCGGTACAGAGCCCACCCGCTGGCGTCGCACCGTCGTAGGCCTTTTCAAAGAGTCGGTCGCGCAAATCGGCCAGAGCCGGGTCCAGCATGGTCAGAAATTCTTTGTCGGGCAGGCCGCCCCATTCGTCACAGTAGAGGGCCTTATGTCCAGCCGCACATACTCCCCGCACCACTTCCGCAGGGTTCGTTATTCCAGCCAACACGGCCGGCACATAATCCGCGCATTCCAGCCAGCTATGGGCGGCATCAAACACCGGTTTGTCCACATTGAGACAGTGCCAGATTTTGGACCAGAACCATTCGGAAGAGTAGGTTTCCCCGCACTTGGCAAGAAAATGGGGTCGGTGCTCAAAGCCGAGCTTCGTGATGGTATTCGCTTCGTCGGCCGCCGTATGATCCTTCCAGAGCCATGCCTGAGCGTTCAGGTTGTCCTTGAAGGCCTCGGTCATGCCCAGCGGCACGCAATCCCCATTGACGGGGATGGGCGTGGACCCCGTGGTATCTACCCCGATGCCGATGACAGCATCTCGTTTGAACTCGCCACTGGCTTCGGCGGCAGTCAACGCACCGACCACGGTTTCTTCCAGCCCCTGCACATAGTCGGCCGGATTCTGGCGAGCGAGGTTGTGGTCGGAAGGGTCGAGCAGTATGCCCTGGTGGCCGGAAGGATAGTTGAAGACGTGAGCCCCCACTTCCCGCCCGTCGGCACAATCGATAACCACTGCGCGCACCGAGTTGGTGCCATAATCCACGCCTATTGTAAATGCTTTCATGGGACGCTCTCTCCTTCCAATTCAACCAAAGATACGAGGCCCTACTTTAGCACAACGTCACCGCCCGGGAACACCGTATGCTGGCAACGGCGGCCCTGGATGAGTAGAATAAGCGACAACCCATCACCCGCAGGCAGGTCGTATCGATGCAAACAGATGCCCATTCTCCCCTTCCCCTTTCGCGCGCCCAGGAGCGGGTGCTTCGCGCCCATGCATGTGCCTGCGGGGACTGGACGCGGCTGGCCTATTTCTATTGGGGCCGTGGTGACCATGAGGCACTCTCCGCACTCCGTGATGCGTTGGGCGCGGCGGACGGCAACCTGCGCGGTGTCTTCCAACTGGCCCTCCCCCATGTAGCCCGCGAAGAGCCCCCGGTACCCCTGTCCGCCATCAATAAGCCGTGGATACTCTACTACCTCGCCGAACGGGCCTTGCGCCGGGGCGATTCTGTTTACGCCTTGCAGTGCGCGAAGCGGTGTCTGGATCTCACGCCCAACTGTAATCCCCTGTTCATGCTGCTGATCCGACATGACCAGACGCAAGGCGATGGTGGACTTGCCCGGTCCCTGGGTACCCGCCTCCTGTCACTCAGTGCCGAACAAGACGATGTCCGAAGCATGATGGAATCGTCCCTTCCCCCGAGGGGGCACCTCTCACAGGGCGGACCAGCCCCCATCACGATTGGGTATTACGTTCCGGTGTACAACGCTGCCGCGTCGATTGTTCCGGTGCTGGATGCCATCCTGGCCCAGGCCTACCCGCTCACCGATTTGGTGATCGTGGACGACGGGTCGAGCGACAATTCGGTGGCGCTGCTCCATGACTATCCCGCGCGTCTTCTCTCTCACGAAGGCAACAAGGGCCTGGCCACCGCACGCAACACAGCCCTCGCCGCCATGGACACGGAATACGTGGGCTCCTGCGACAGCGACGCCGTGCTCGACCCCGATTATCTCATTTATGCCGCCTTGGAGTGGGCTTCCTCCCTGATGCCGCTCGTCGCAATGGGTGGTCGCATGATGGAGCAACATACGGGGAGCCTTGCGGACTCCTGGCGTGACATGCACATGTCGCAAGACACCGGCCCCCTGCGCAAATGCTCCCAGGCCCATAGCGCGGGCCCCGTATATCTTCCAGGGTGCAACACCCTCCTCCATCGGGAGACGGTGCTCGCTCTCGGGGGCTACGACACCCGCCATGTGGCGGTGGGCGAAGATGGCTATATGAACCGATTGCTGCACCGCCAGGGGCTCGGCATCGCCACGACACCGCTGGCACGATGCCGCCACCTCCGCACGGATACACCCGCCAGTGTACTGCGCACGCGGTGGAACTACGAGTGGGAGAGCCTGAACAACAACGGCGCCTTCAACACCATGCATCGGCTGAATCAACTCTTACGTGAGCTGCTCTCGATAGCCCGGGAAATGGCAGACCAGGACTTGGAAAACAAACACTATCATCTCTTGTCCATGGAAGTGCTCTATGTATGCCATCTCTATCTGCACAGCCTGCGACACGGGTGGGAACGGGGTGCACTCACGTTGGGCCAATGGCACTGGTATGAGCAGGCTTTGCTGAGAAGTGCATTTCCGGACGACTCCATACGCGCCTGGTGCCAGCGACACTCGGCGCCCCTGTTGTTGGCACCGGATACCCCGTACGACCTGCCATCCGCCTATTTGCGCGACTTGAATCAGCAGGCCCTCCGGGAGCTGAATGGATGGATCGCAAGCCTCCTCCCAGATATGAACCTCTGCGGACTCAGCGCCACTCGATAAGGGCGTTGTTGAGCGCCACTTCCACGCGTCGGCGAGGCTTGTGGAAATAGATCATGCCGTGACCAGGCAGCATCAGGTCGGTATCCACTTTGGCAAAGCGGATGAGAGATTTGAGGTAGATTTCTTTGTCAAAATCGAAGGAGCCGCTCCAACCGAAGTGACCGTCAAGCAGCGTGCCAATCACATCACCGCTGACACATACCCGGCGGTCTTCCCAATCAAAAAGAAAGGCCGTGCACCCCATGCTGTGACCGGGAAGATGCATCACCTCCAATTGGAGTCCCAGCACGTCGATCATGTCTCCGTCGTGCACCACCTCGTCCACCGTGCAGGGTGTAAACGTCTTATGGTAGAGATATCCGCAGCATCGCTCGTCACCGGCGGCAACCGACTCGGCGGTTACGGCCTGGGCAATAAGCTTGATCCCGCGTTGCTGCAACGTGTGGGCACCCCCCGCGTGGTCAAAGTGGGCATGGGTCAGGACACAGGCACCAATCGCATCCGGGTCGAGACCCCAGTAACGCATGTTGGCAAAAATCTGCTCCAGGGTGTCCCCGCAACCACAGTCAAAGAGTATCAGGCCCTCCGGAGCGACCAACACATAGGAATTACCATCCCGATAACCCGCATCCTGGCCATCAAAGGTTATTCCATTCATGTCCCCACCCACCTGATACAGGCCACGTACTATCTGCACGCCACACTCTCCCATTTCCTACCTTAAAAGGATCG
>JAUIMA010000487.1 GCA_030432675.1 Candidatus Hydrogenedentota bacterium
TTTTGCGCTGTCCCCAACGCCACCAGTTGGACAAGACAGCATCAAGTGGCACGTGAGGCATCTTTGGAAAACGGAGATTGAAAAAAAGGATTCCGGATCGTGCCGCGCGATCTTCGCCCGACGAGTTTCAACGAGTTGGGTGAAGTTCGTGCGCGTGAAGCAAACGTAACGTTTGAACGACAAGCGATTGCTTAGGGCGAGGGTCGGAGCTATCACTACCGTTAACTCACGGTGTGAGACGAACCTGACGCACGAACCGGGGTACCGGATCGCGCGGCACAACCAGATTCCTCTCCCTCGAATTGACCGAGATTCGATGAGATTAACCCACTTCACACCCCGTGCGTGGTTACCGCCCGCCCTATGTAGTAGAATCCCCCCATGACCACCTTCAACGACACCTTCATTCATATCACCGATCTTCATTTCTGGGAAATCGTGCGCAACCCGGCCATGCTGTGGAACAAACGCTTCCTCGGTAACATCAACGTCATCTACCGACGTCGCCATGAGTTTCACATGGAAATGGCCCTGCCCTACGGCGAGCACCTCGCTGCCCTCGGAATAAAGGACCTCGTCATTGGGGGCGACTTCACTTCCACCGCCACCCCCAACGAATTTCGACGAGGCCGGGCCTTCACCGATTCGCTGGCCGACGCGGGGTTCAACGTCCATCTCCTCCCGGGCAATCACGATGTCTATACCTTTGAGTTTCTCGGCACGCAGCGTTTCACACAGCATTTGGGCACCTATATACCCACGGGCGGCTACCCGGGCCTCCAGACCCTGCCCGGTGGTACGCCCCTCATTCTGGTGCCCACGGTTTGTCCCAACTGGATTTCATCTGCCGGGCGTATCAGCGATGCAGAAATCGATGCCACCCGAACCCTTATCGAATCGGCCCCAGAGGGCCCCATCGTCGTGGCGGGCCACTACCCAATACTCCATGAAACAAAGGGGTACAAGAGCGCCAGGTCCCGCCAGCTCCGCAACGCCGAGGCCTTTCGGGCCATGCTCGGCGTAACGGGGAGGCAGATACTCTACGTCGCCGGCCACGTCCACCGCTTCAGCTATACGCAGGATGACCGGTATCCCAACCTCCAGCACCTGACTACCGGTGCCTTCTTCCTCCAGCGGCGGGGCAGCGCCTGCCGGGGCGCCTTCAGCATCGTGCGCATCGGAGAATCCGGCTTTGAGGTGGAGTGGCACGAACATTACGATAGCTGGAAGGGGAATCGGGCCGCACTGGATACAGCCCATGACGCCCACCCGGACGCGGTGGTAAACACACCATGAGGCCGAAAAGTCGTCCCGACCGCTTGCACGCCCCCTGCAACCGGTGCTAGCATAAAATCGTGAGTCCCAAAGCACCCAAAAAGCCCGATCTCCCCAAGCCGAGGAAACTTTTCCCCGCCATGGGACCCCGGTGGCTTAAGGTAGAGCCCCTTCGGCTGGCCATGCTCGGTGGGGTGTTTTTTGGTACGCTCGCAATGGTATTCTACTTCATTCGTCAATTGTTGGGAGCCCCCATGGAGCCCGAGGCCATGTTATTGGGGGTGGCCCGCACCTTTCTGGTCAGTTATGCCGGAACGGGGTTCTTTGTCTGGTACATTTTACGTGTCGCCGATGATCAATTGTCGGCCCCCGCCGCGAAGAACGCCGGTCTCTCCGAAACAGAGACGATGGAAGAGGAAGAAGAAATTCAGGAATGGGAAACCACTGGGCCACCGCCCGAAGAACCCGAGGAGCCTTCATGAAATACCCTAGTATCGCCTTGATGGTGGCTGTCGCTGCCCTCATGACCGTATCTACTGTCCACGCCCAGGCACCGGACCTCGAAAAAATGGATGCCGTCCAACGTGCTCTGCCGGACGGTCCGGTCGCCCTCGTCGATGGCAAGCCCGTCTCCAAAGACGATTTTCTCTTTCTTTACAAGAGCAAACTGGCCCGTATGCATCTTGCATCCGGCGGCAAAAAACTGGGCAAGAACGTACGCATCAAGGCGGGCATCGGTACGCTCGCAGAGCTTGTTCAGCGGGAAATCCTGAGCCAACTTGGCAACCGCCGCAAATTGACCGTAACCCAGAAAGAAGTGCAGGCGGCCTATGATACGCAGCTGCAAATTCTGATTGGGGAGTTCACCACCGAAGACAATACACCCACGGAAAAAGATATCCTCGAGCGCTCTGGCCAGACCCGGGAAGGGGCCATCGAGGACATGCACAAGGCGCTGTTGGTCGAAAAGGCCAGTAAGGCCCTGGCCGATGACAAGGGAGTAACCCTGACTGACAAGGAGGCCCGTGAGTTCTATGACAAGAACAAGGCACGCTTCCAGCGCCCTGGCATGTTGCACCTGAAGCAAATATTTGTACGGGCGGAAAGTGACAAGAAAAAGACGGCCGACGACAGCTGGGAGGCAGCCGAAAAGGCTATCAAAAAGGCCCAGGCCCGATTCCTGGTTGGCGAGAGCTTTGACGCCATTGCCAGATCCATGTCCGACGGGCAGGATGCTGAGCAGGGCGGCGATATGGGCATGCGCCCGACCCAGACGATCCCCCCCATCTACGTTGAAAAGGCCGGCACGATGGAAATTGGTGCAACGAGCGAGCCCTTCAAGAGTGACCAGGGCTGGCACATCCTCCGCCTTGTGGGACGGGAAGGTGCCGCCGATGTCCCCTTTGAAGAAGCCCGCGAATGGATTAAAGAGCGCCTCATGCAGGTGAAGGTCGCCGCTGCGGTGGAAGAATACACCCAGCCCATTATTGAAGATGTGACACGGGTTCAGATTTTCCTCCAGCTTCGGCCCGTGGAAGAAACCCCCGCCGAATAGCGCGAAACCGGAAATTGCTCCGGGCCCGCCCGACGCCTGGTTCGTCTGGCGGGCCTTTATTTATTGACGTGCCCCAACTGTTAAGGATGCCGCCCCCATGTCGCTCCTCCTCACCTGCGCCGCCCTGGTCGCCAGCGCCACTGGCGACTACGCCTGGCCCCTCAGCCTCGACCCCCAACTCACGTCGAGCTTCGCCGAATACCGCACAGGCCGTTTCCACGCTGGCATCGACTTACGTACTGCGGGCGTCGGCCGAGACGTTTATGCCGCCGATGACGGCTACGTGAGCCGGGTGCGCTGCTCGCCCTATGGCTATGGCAAGGCGGTCTACCTCCAGCTCAACGACGGCAACGTGGCCATCTACGCCCACCTTTCCGACTACTACCCGGAGCTCACGGAATTCGTCAATCGTGAACAACGCCGAACGAAACGTTACTCCGTCGATCTCTATCTCAAGCCCTCGCAATTTCAGGTAACCAAGGGGCAACTCATTGCAAAGAGTGGTCAGACCGGCATCGGCGCACCCCACCTTCACTTTGAAATGCGTGATGCAGCCCACGAGCCGGTCAATCCCCGACTCCTCGGCTATGACTGGCCCGACAATGTCGCCCCGAAAATAAAAAAAGTACTGATTGCCCCCCAGGGCATGGAAGGTCGGGTGGAAGGCGACGTGCTCCCCGTGGCCCTCCCCGTTATTCGCGACGAATCGGGACACCTACGCACGAAACCCGTGCACGCGGTCGGCAAGATTGGTGTCGGTGCCGACGTGGTGGACCCCGGCAGTGGGGGCTACAATCTGGGCGTTCATCAACTCCGACTGTTGCAGAACGGCACCGAAGTTTTCCGCATGCAGCATGACCGGCTAAGCTACACCAACCACCGCAATGGCGTGGTTTCCTACCACCCCCACATGCACCACGAAGGGCGCTTCCTCCTTACATGGCGCTGGCCGGGAAACCAATGCCACAGTTACCGCCAGTTCCCCGGCGATGGCTGGGCAACGGTCGGCCCTGAAACCCGTGAACTTGTGGTAGAAGCCGTCGACTTCTATGGCAATGCCACTCAGGTGACCATTCCCATCGTGGCCGACATTCCCACGCCCAATCCGCCCGCACAGGGTCGTCCGGTAGACCTTCGGCTTATTGGCCCCGAGCTCCTGGTCACCGCCCAGTATGGCAATGCCCCCGCTACCGCTCCACTGCTCCAAATCAACGGCCGTGGCGATCTGCCGTTCAATGCCGTCAACAACACCACCTACCGCACGACCTTCCGGCCGACAACGTCGGGACGCTACACGCTATCGGTCAATCACAGCGAACAACCGGACTACCAACGCGATGTCGCTGTTTTCGTTCAGGGCCAACCCACCCAGACCATCGCGCTGGACGACGTCCAGATTACCGCCGGACCAGATTCACCCTATGGTGCCCTGTTTCTCCGGGCCTGGCAGGTCGATTCCCCGCCCTCCCATGGTATGCCCGCACGGAGCAACGCCTATAAGGTATGGCCGGGTGATGCGCCTGTTTTCGACCCGATTACCATCTCCATCCCCCTGTCACCCGGGGTGGCCCAGCAACGCAACATCCACATTTACCGCCACCGGGGTTCCTACTGGTCCCGGGAAGACACCACTTTTAAGGGGGGGCGCGCCGAAGTAAAGACCCGGACGCCTGGCGTATACATGGCCATGGAAGACACGGTCGCACCCCGCATCAGCGACATCACCCCCTCCGAGGGCTATCAGGCCCAATCGGAGCGGCCCATCCTCCGGGCCAGCGTCTCGGACAACGGCAGTGGCGTCGTGGGCTATCAGATCACCTGTGGTGATCGGTGGCTAATCGCTGCCTATGACCCCGAGCGTAATCAGATCGCGTGGGAACGGGACGAAGACCTGCCGCCAGGCCCCCAGACCATCTCTTTCATTGTGACCGATGAAGCGGGGAACACTGAGGTGGTCCAGCGCAATATCGTGATCCCCAATTAGGGGGAGAGAAGACACGT
>JAUIMA010000488.1 GCA_030432675.1 Candidatus Hydrogenedentota bacterium
TTGAATACGGAAGGTCGCCTCCGGCGTATCCAAGCCATATTCTTCGGGGGCACCCGGATAAAAGCGTGTCCCCTCGATGGTTTTCAACGCGCTGATAAACTGATTCACGAAAAACGGATCCGTGTCGTCCAGGGCCGGGTTGGTCATGGTCCACGCACCGTCTTCGCCGAGCGCAAGGGTATAGCTGTCATCGCCCGCTATACGCTCCAGGTGCACAGGGGACTTCATCCGAGTCAGGATACGTCGCTCACGAAAGGAGTTGGTGGTGCGGGGAAAGAGGGTCAGGATATGGCCATCCATCAAGAAGACCGAGGCATCCCCTTCCTTGCGCACATAGACCCCGCCCTTATCCGCCTCCGTGTTTACTTCACCGAAATAGAAGGTCTGGGGATAGCCTTCCACATTGTCGACCACCGTGATCCGTTGGCGCGGCGGCTCGAGCCCATAGTCCGCAAAGGACTCCGGCGCATCCACGTGGGCGCGCCCCCGGGCCGTCTGAATTTCCGTCACCAATGCATCGACAGCCGCCTGATTGGCCGCCACATGGACCGGCTCCAGTTGCGTCCAGGGGCTTTCCCCATCGGCACGCTCCAGAACAACCACCGCAGATTCCTCACCCACGCGGGTTGGGTCATCCATCCGCTCGGCCTCTTCCGGCGAAAGATAGCGGGCAAATTCGAGATGCACGATAGGTGCTTCGCGATTTTCGACCACAAAACTATCGCGCAACAAGTCCAGCGACCGGTCCAGGGCAAAGACGGCGTCTTTGTCGGCCAGAAACACGCCCCCCTCATCCAGACGGGCATAGCGCAGCGTCTGGGTGGGCTCCAGATAGCCAAAGCGCAAGGTATGGGTTGTACCGGCCACTTCAGCCACAACGGTCAACCGGGGCACTTCCAGGCCGTAGGCCGCGTCATCCAGGGCGCCCTCGGGCAAGGTCCGTTGATTCTTTAATTCGGCCAGGGCCTCCGCCACGGAATTCCAAAGGGGATGGTAAGGCCGGATCGTGGGATTGGGCTCGGTAATCTCCCACCGGCTTTCATCCAACCGCACACCCACCGTCGGCTCCTGGTCCAGTTGATGTATCTCAATTTTGCGCACGTCTTCCGGCGAAAACTCAAAGACGGCCTTCTCGGCCTCCACCATAGCGTCGCTCTGGCGACTCAGCAATTGCTGGCCAAAATACAACAGCACGAGCAGCAGCAGGGCCGCGCCCAATTGAACCGTCTGACGAAACTTCATCGGTATTTTCTCCGGAGTACATAGACGACGAGCCCTGCCGCAATCACCAACTGAAGCGTAAGCAAGGTGCTCACCCAGACGATAGCCCGCTCTTCACCCTGTGAAAGGACCAACGGGGGATCGGACTTGCCCGAGGGGCGGATGGCGATCAGGTCCTGACGCTCACCCAGCCACGCCACGGAATTCAACAGGAAATTCAGATGTCCCGGCAGTTCCGCCGAGAGCAATTGTCCATTGGAAGCAAAATCCGCGTCGCCCATCACCACCACCCGGGACACAATGGGCTGGCCCGTTTCATCGACACTTTCCGACTGGCGCACCGCGGCCACCCCCAGCGAAACGGGACCCGACTTTTCCTCCGTGTGCTGAATGGCCTCTCCCTTTTCCTGCAGGGTATCCAAATCAGTTTCCGCCCAGAATTTCGGCGTACTCCGTAACAGCTCTGTTACGACCACATTTCCAGGCACTTTCGGCGCACGGGAGACCGAGCGGACTGTCTGAAGCAACATCACGCCGTCAAATCCGCGGGTGATACCGTGCTCTTTGTGAAAGGAGCCGTTGTACTCCATAAAGCCTTCTTCCACATCGGCAAACGGCCCATCGCCATTCCGCAATTCCACCTGCCAGATACGCTTCTGATCTTTTGTGATGACCATATCACTGCCCACCACGATACCAAATCGTTCTTCCAGCCAGGGGCGCATTTGCTCCGACTGACCCGCCGCTGTCGTCACCGATTTCCATGGCTCCAATAGCAGCAAAAGACGGCCACCCCGCTCCAGATAGGCATCGATGGCCTTGAGCTCCTGGGCATGCAAATCCCCCAGGGGATTGTTAATCACCAGAATATCGCAATCCTGCGGCACTTCCGGATCGCTGATCTTGATGGCAATACGTTCCAGGATATAGGACTCGCCTGCCAACAGGTTGGCCAGGGCCGAGCCGCCACTCTGGGGATCGTCATTGGTCACATCCCGCTCCTGGTGCCCGGTCAGGAAACAGACTTTGGGCTCCCGATCCCGCAGCACATTAATCAACGCATTGGTAAAATCGCGCTCTTCGAGGCGGGGGCTTGCGCCTGAGAGGGTAATCACCCGCTGACGACTGCCAGCGCGGATCACGACGGTGCCCTGGGTCGACACCCGGGTGAGATTCATAGCTTCCAGGCGGTGCATTTCCACCTGGGGATCCAACACTTCCACTTTTAACAGGGGGTTATAGCCCTGGCATTGCTCCAGAAAACGTAAGGTCTTGTCCTGTGCAATCCAGACCAGCTCGTCGTCTACCCGCAGAAAAAGGCAGAAGACTTCCACTTCCTGGCTCATGCTCTGAAGCACCTGCACGGTCTGCGGTGCCAGTTTCCGTCGCCCTTCCTGCGTGAGGTCCCAGGAAGCGTTCCAGCTACTCATGAACACATAGAGCACCATACAGATACCCAGGAAAAAGAGGGTCGATAAGGCCGCATTCACACCACCGGCCGCCCAGCCTTCCCAGCCGGCACTCCCGGCCAGTCCGAAGACCACCATAAGCACCCACACCATCCCCAACACCGCACCGGTCAGGAGTAATCCCCAGGCGAGGGACATGAGACCAGCGGCCTGCCACACGAGCAGATTGACCGCCACGGCTACGGCCACGAGGGCCAACAGGCCCGTTATCATACGAAGCGTTTGCACGAAGCTAGCCCCTCCAATTCCGACTTTCCAACGCGCGGAAAGTCAGGAAAATAAAAAATGCACTGAAGAGCACGTAATACGCAATATCCACCGGCTGCACAATACCCAACGCCATTTCGCGGGCGTGGGCATCCACCGGCAATTCCACAATCAATCCCCGGGCAAGGGTATAGAAAAAGCCTATCACGGAGCGCAAGGTGTCCGGCCAGCCTTCCGGGGCCGGATTGGCCTCGGGCATGTCTTCACCCAAATTCCCCAAGATGAAGAGAATCAGGGTCACCCCGAAAGTCACCGTGCCCGACATGATTTGGGTCTTGGTCACCGACGAAACAAACAGCCCCAGGCTGATACAGGACGCCCCCATCAGGAAGACGGTCAGCAGCCCGAAAATCAGGACCGGAGGCTCCACGCGGACGAAGTAGCCCATGATGAAGAGGTTTACCACGACCACCAACAGCATCGTGCCCAGCATCCCCAAGGCCGCCAGGAACTTACCAAAGATAATCTCCCGGTCGCGGAGGGGCTGTGTCAACAAAAACTCGATGGTGCCCCGGTTACGCTCCTCCGCCAACAGGCGCATCGTAATCAACGGCGTCAGAAACATGATAAGGGTCCCGCAAAAAACCAGGTAGGGACTGAGAAAGGTTTCCTCAAAATCGGGCACCGCCGTATAGGAATACAAACTCGGATTCTGCGTGATATCCGCGTGGGTGATAAAAGAAATGGAAAACGACATGCCCGCAATGATGGCAATCAAGCCCACCACCACATACCCGATGGGGGTCAGAAAATAGGCTTTGAATTCCCGCTTGCAAACGGCCCAGGTGCTGCTCATGCCGTGGCCCCTTTCTTCACCGTGGCAGTATCCGCCCGGTCGCTGGATACCACCCGCATAAAGATTTCCTCCAGGCTCTCGCCGCCACCGCCCTTGGTCAGATTTTCCATCTTATCCTCGGCCACGATCCGGCCCTGGTTAATAATGATCGCCCGTTCGCAGAGCATGGCCACTTCCGGCAGGATATGGGTACTGATCAAGACGGTGTGCTTATCCCGCAGCCCCTTGATCATTTGCCGGATCTCCACAATCTGTGCCGGATCCAATCCCACGGTGGGCTCATCCAGAATGAGCACCGGCGGACTGCCAATCAGGGCCTGGGCCAGTCCAACCCGCTGTTTATAGCCTTTGGAAAGATTGGCGATCAGGCGGTTGGCCATATGGCTGAGTCCGCAACGCTCCAGCGCTTCCCCCACCTCCGCGGTGCGCTGGGCCCGTGGAACCCCCTTGAGTTCCGCGACATAGCGCAGGAAACTCGTCACCACCATCTCTTCATAGAGGGGTACCCGCTCGGGCAAGTAACCAATGCGGCGCTTTACCTCCAGGGGATCCTGGTGCACCTCAAATCCGGCAATCCGCGCCTCGCCTCGGGTCGCCGGCGCAAACGCGGTTAAAATCCGCATCGTGGTGCTCTTCCCGGCCCCATTGGGACCCAGAAAACCCACAATCTCGCCCTGGTCCACCTGAAACGAGAGGTCCTCCACGGCGGCGATGGGTCCGTAGTACTTAGTCAGACCTTCAACTGCAATCATGTTAGATCTCCGTCAAAACGACAAAAAACGGCCCATTTACGAAGTGTAAATAGTGCTACAACGGTAAACAACCCGTTCAAAATATAAAGTAATAATGTATATGCACGGCATAATCCGCCGCAGCAAAGGGCAATATATGCCGCTTGAACTGTTCCGTTATGGAGCCATTCATTCCCCCGACTCCGGGGCGAGCTACCTAGTGTATGTATCCGCAAGGATTTAAATCAACTCTCCGGGGCATCGGCGTATTGGCACGGTATATGCGTACACCAAAGCGCATGATGAATGTGCAGAAAGGCAGGCACGATATGGTAGTT
>JAUIMA010000489.1 GCA_030432675.1 Candidatus Hydrogenedentota bacterium
CGCTGGCCAGGCCGTTTTCGACTTCGCCAGCCGCAACGGTGGCAGCCTCGATTTTCAGCATGCGCTGGATGTCGTCGAGGGTGGCTTCGACGGCGGCGACGTTACCCGCGGCCACGGTAATCTTGGCGGACTCCACGGGGGCGGCCATGCTGACGGCGGCGTCGGCTTTGGGAGAGCCAAGGGACAGACTACGGAATACTGTCCTTTCCTGCAGCGCCCTTCCTCGGGCGGTCCGGTTTCTTAGGGGGCGGAAAAGCCGACACCCCCTTTCTGGCTACCCGGCTCACGGATTCAGCCTGTCCCAAGGGTCGGAAACGTGTAAGCTATTCTCGTCGGCTGTCCATTGGTTTTTGGCTCGGAAAGAATTCGCGGCCTTTGGCGGCAATCTCAGCCACTTCGTCAGCCCCGCCGTGGACGAGCGCCTGAAAGCCAAATTTGACGACGCCTGAACGCGTTCTAAGGCCCTGAATTCTTAAACTTATCCGCACCTCGCCAGCCCCGCCGGGTTACACCGAGGAGAAACCTGGCACCGAAGGTGCCATACATTCCAACCACAACAAATTCGCCCATTTGGCTAATTTATTCGTGGTCTGTCCCTTAGTTCTATAAGCAACTTAACTCCATGCCACATCTCACTAAATAATACGAGGTACGCCAGGCATTCGGTCACGGGGCGTCTCATCCGACAAAATCAAGCCAAAAAGCGTTTGTAGCCGATAAATATCGGATAGTAGTGCTTCGGCACTGTCCCCGCAATAAGGAGCCTGTGCCTTAGCGGTTTCTATTACGGTGTAGATATCGCACAACAGAGTCTTAGAAACACTATCCACATCCTTAAAACGGTAAGTTAACTTCTCCACCTCGGAACACATGAAATCCAAGGCGTCCTGGTCAACTGTCCTACATTCTGTAATTGTACGCAAAAAATCAAACTGCTTCTCCCTGAATTCGTCGGACAGAAAGTTTCCCATGCTCATCTCGGTACTCCTCCAATTATGGCTGATGGCGGAATGCTTTGATATATCGTAACCTCTTCAGCCCAGATAGATCTATGGTATGCACGACCATCTGGTCCATTTACTCTAGGCGAAGTTCGCCAGACTTCCACCTGGATTGAGTCAACTTTGTCCAAATCGATAGCTACTATGCCCGCTCCCGAATCATACCCGCGTGCAACGTCCAGATTCCTGATAGTGGAGATCCAAGGGCCATTTGCAGCTGCCCCTCCGGTAGATCCTCGTACGTAATTAGTCACGTGCTGGGCTGCTGTCCACGTACCGTCTGGTGCCTTTGCAAGAAGCCCTTGACCATTGGCAATTCTTGCTGCGTCCTCCGGCGTAATTGCTCGGTACACGATATTTCGAGAATCCTCGCCAATATTGCCGAGGCGACGAACCGTGGGACAAGCCCGAAGACTTCCCAACGCGACGGGTATTGCAGCAGCTCCGTAGTTTCCTTGTGAAAAATCAAACCCAGCCGATCCGACCTCAAATGCTGTCCCAAGTGGCCCCGAGATCCCCACTGCACTAATTTCGGCCAGGTAGCGAAGACGATTCGCTGTATTTTGCACAGAATTCGCCAATTCACCCTGCAGGTTTGGCGCAAGTTGAGAATTCCCCGCCGTCACACGGGCCTCAAAAGCATCCAGATTTGTACGGTCGCTTCCCTCTATTGTGCCACCACCAAAAATACCGCTTGCCACATAGCCGGCACCCGCCCCAATACCTTCCAGCATAAGCCGTGGTACCGTCAGCGCCCCGGCTCCAACTTCATAGGAGTAGTAACCGGCCCAGCCTAAGAGCCCGCTGGGGTAGGTCTCCAGCCCCAACGGGTCCACATAGGTCCACGGGTTGTTCCCCACGTAGCCATACCCATTGCCCAGGTTCATCCCGTCGCCCCAGTTGCCGATGGGGTCGCGGGTGGTGAAGCGGCCCTGGATGGGGTCGAGGTGGCGGTTGCGGTAGTAGTAGAGCCCCAGTTCCCCGTCCCAACGGCGGCCGTTGAAGAGGTAGGGGTTGCCGAAGCGCGAGCGGTAGGGCGTGCCCGCCGTTACGTCCGACGGCGGCTGGATGTGGGTGGGCAGGCCCGTCTTCGTGAAGTCCGCATGAAGCACCGCCCCGTTTTCATCCAGGATGGCCGGCATGCCGTAGTCGTTCAGCAACAGTTCGGGTACCCTGAATGAATTAAGTACCTAAGAGCCCGACGCTCTCGTATACACCGACGGACCATCGGCGCCCACGTTGCGTCCCCTTGCAATGGCTTGCGGCACCCACGTCCCCCTTTTCAACGTGTTGGGCAGGGCGAAGGCAGTCCCAATAAAAACGCCGCGCACCCGAAGGTACGCGGCGTTAGAATTTCATAGGGCGGGTAGTTACTCTGCAGCAGGCACCGGCGCCAACACGGTCTCTACGCTGGCCAGGCCGTTTTCGACTTCGCCGGCCGCAACGGTGGCAGCCTCGATTTTCAGCATGCGCTGGATGTCGTCGAGGGTGGCTTCGACGGCGGCGACGTTACCCGCGGCCACGGTAATCTTGGCGGACTCCACGGGAGCAGCCATGCTGACGGCGGCGTCGGCTTTGGCGCGACGGATGGCGTCCACGACGGCGACGGTGGCGTCGTAGCTGGTGGCGTGTTCGGGTGCTTCGACGGCGGCGAATTCATCCAGGGTGGGCCAGGGGCTCTTGTGGATGCTCTTCGCCATGTCGGCGTCGTCGGCGTAGGCCCAACCCCAGACTTCTTCGGTGATGTAGGGGATGAAGGGGGCCATCATGCGGACGAGGGCGCGGTGCACGAGGCGGAGGGTGGCGCAGGCGGACAGGCGGCCTGCAGTCAGCTCTTCGTCGTAGGTGCGCTGCTTGGCCATCTCGAGGTAGTTGTCGCAGTAGACGCTCCAGAAATAGCCTTCCGCCAGACTGAGTGCCTGGGCGTAGTCGAATTCCTTGAAAGCGGCGGTGGCCTTTTCAATGACGGGACGCAACTCGGCGATGACCGCGCGGTCGAGCTCTACGGTGATCTTGTCCGGCGTGAGTTTTTCGGCGGGCACGTCGTCGAAACGGCCCATGGCAAACTTGCTGGCGTTGAAGAGCTTGGTCACCAGCTTCTTGCCGACCTTGAAGACCTTCTCGTCAAAGGAGGTGTCCACCCCCAGGCGGGCGCGGGCGGCCCAATAGCGCACCGCATCGGCACCGAACTGGTCAATGAGGGGTTCGGGGGTCACCACGTTGCCCTGGCTCTTGGACATCTTCTTCCGGTCGGGATCAAGAATCCAGCCGCTGAGCACTACGTTGTGCCAAGGCACTTCCTTCTCGTGGAGATAGGCCTTCACGATGGTGTAGAAGGCCCACGTGCGGATAATGTCGTGGCCCTGGGGCCGCATATCCATGGGGAACAGCTTCTGGTGACGTCCTTTGTCATTGACCCATTGGGAAGCCACCTGGGGCGAGAGGGAACTCGTGGCCCAGGTGTCGAGCACGTCAGGGTCGCCGGTGAAGCCGCCGGGCTGATCACGCTGATCGGCGGTGAAGCCTTCGGGACATTCAGACAAGGGGTCAATAGGCAAGGATTCCACGGACGGCAGGATGCGCTGGTCGTAGCGGGTTTCGCCGTATTCGTCGACGCGGTACCACACGGGGATGGGCACGCCGAAATAGCGCTGGCGGCTGAGGCACCAATCCTGGTTGAGGCCTTCGACCCAGTGGGCGTAGCGCTTTTCCATGTATTCCGGGTGCCACTTGATCTTGCGTCCCTGACCGACGAGTTCTTCTTTCTTGTCCATGATTTTGGTGTACCACTGGCGGGCAGGCACCAACTCCAGGGGACGGTCGCCTTTCTCGAAAAACTTCACCGCGTGGGTGATGTTTTCCGCGGGACGGTCGATGATATCGCCTTGTTCTTCGGCAGCGGCAATGACACGCTTCTGGGCCTGCTTGGTGTAGCGTCCCTGAAGCTCGGCGTAAATGCCATTGGCCTTGTCGGGATTGAGGCTGGGCACGCTGCGCACGGCGCCGAGACGCGGTGCCTCCGGCTCGTCGCCGATGCTCAACACCAATTCTCTTCCGTCATTCAGGGTCTCGCGGTGGAATACTTCCCCCGCTCCCTCCTCGCCCTCGGACACGAACTGCACGGGCAACAGGTGGCCGTCGCGGCCGATGATCTGGCGCAGGGGCAGCTTATAGGCCTGCCACCATTCCACGTCGGTCTGGTCGCCGAAGGTACAGACCATGACCACACCGGTACCCTTTTCCGGGTCGGCTTTTTCATCAGACATGATGGGTACCGGCACTTCGAAGAGGGGCGTAATCGCCTTTTTCCCGATGAAGTCCTTATATCGCTCGTCTTCCGGGTGCACCAACACGGCCACACAGGCAGGGAGTAGTTCGGGGCGGGTCGTGGCGACCACGAGTTTCTCGTCGCTGCCTTCCACACCAAAGCGAATAAAGTTGTAGGCACTGGGCCGCTCTTTGTCTTCGAGCTCGGCCTGGGCGATGGCGGTCTGGAAATCCACGTCCCACATGACGGGCTTTTCGTCCTGATAGATCTCCCCTTTTTCGAGGAGCTCCAGGAAACTGAATTGCGATGTGCGCCGGGAATGCTCGTTGATGGTGGCGTATTCCTGGTCCCAGTCGTAGCTCATGCCGAGACGGGTCCAGAGCTGCTTGAAGGCCTTTTCGTCGTCCACGATGACTTCGTCACAAAGCTCGACGAAGTTCTTCCGGCTGATGGGGGTCGCGTCGCCCTTCTTGCCACGCTCGGCCTTGAAATCCGGGTCATAGGGCAGATGGGCTTCGCACTTGACGT
>JAUIMA010000490.1 GCA_030432675.1 Candidatus Hydrogenedentota bacterium
GGGAGCATCTGGTGCAGGCCAACGTAGTCTATGAATCCACGCACACGAACCGGCAGGGCCGGATCGCGTGGCACGGGTAGTTTTTATTATGCTGGTGGAAGTCGGTGTGGATGGGTTGGTTGGTCTATTTGTCTGGGTTGGTATCTATCGTTTCGGGTCCAACACATAACCACAGGTCGTGCCATTGGTAATAGACGTGCCGCTTGTGGAAGCATCTGTTGCAGGCCAACGTAGTCCGTGAATCCACGCACACGAACCGGCGGAGCCGGATCGCGTGGCACGGGTAATTTTTATTATGCTGGTGGAAATCGGTGTGGATGAGGTGGTTGGTTATTTGTCTGGCCTGACGTCAAGCGTTTTTGTTGCAGCGCACCGCCTTCTCACCGTGACACAAAGTCTAACTATTTCTATAAGCAACACCGGGGTAGTGCTATCAGGGAGACGGCAATGTCGGACGAAAACCACCTGCACCGTCGGACCCATCGTCCACAGAATATGCCGGGGGAGGCCCACTTTCTGACCTTCTCCTGCTACCGAAAACGGTCCTTTCTCGCACGGGACCGTACTCGGATCTATTTTCTCAAAGCCCTTGAGCGCGCGCGCCGCCACCACCACTTCCACCTCTGGGCCTATGTGATTATGCCCAATCACGTGCATGTCTTGATATATCCTCAACGTGACGTATACGACATGGCCGCCATCGAAACGAGCATCAAGCTCTCCGTTTCACGACGGGCCATGGCCTATCTTCGAACGCATAATCCGGAAGGACTCCGTGTGCTCGCCACAGGACAAACGCACACCCCCTATCGTTTCTGGATGTCCGGCAATGGGTACGACGAAAACCTGGTGTCCCATGAAGCGGCCTACGCTATCGGTCAGTATATCCATGAAAATCCGGTCCGAGCGGGGCTGTGCGAAGCGCCCGAAGCGTGGGCTTGGTCCAGCGCACGGGAATGGGCCCAGGAAGGCAGCGGCCCGATTTCGATTGACCGTGACTCCTTCCCCTGGGGTTGAATGATTCTACGGGGGCGCAGCTTCAGTCAGGGCCACGCTATAATCCCGCGCCCCTCCCTTGCCATCCCCCCCGCTAATACCCGATACTGGTCGTCCGCGTTACCCTGTGCACAAAACCGCTGGGGGACGGGGGGTGGCACGTGGGGCTTATGTGCACCTGAACTCACCACAATCCAGTATTTACGAGGTATATCGATGAAAAATATTATTGCACGTGTCTTGTTGCTGCTTACCCTGGCGGCCTTTCCTCTAATGGGCCATGCGGATATCCGCGTGGGGGCGACCATTACGGATGTGACGCCGGTGGAACTCCCGGTGCTGGTTAATGGCGGCATGTATAGCCGTAGCGCGGACGCGGCGAAGACACCTCTGTTTGCCCGCTCCATTGTGGTGGATGATGGTGAGGAACAGTTGGCGATTGTGGTCGTTGATAGCTGCATGTTGCCCCGTCCCTTGCTGGATGAGGCCAAAGAAGGGGCGGCGGAAAAGACGGGCATTCCGGCGGACCACATTCTGATTTCGGCGACCCACGCCCACTCCGTACCGTCGAGCATGGGCTGCCTGGGAACGGATGCCGATGAATCCTACACGCCTCTCCTCAAACAGAAGCTGGTGGAAGCCATCCAGTCTGCGCAGCAGCATCTGGAACCGGCCCAGGTGGGGTGGGCGACGGCGGACGCTTCGGAATATACGGCGCTCCGTCGTTGGTCTCTCCGGCCCGACAAGGTCCGGACTGATCCCTTCGGGAACCCGACGGTCCGTGCCACCATGCACGCGGGCAACGACTGGGATGTTTCAACGGGGGAGACGGGACCGGAAGATCCGGACCTGTCGATGATCTCCTTCCAATCTCTTTCAGGACGGCCCATTGCGCTGCTGGCCAACTTCTCCATGCACTATTATGGTGACACCCCCTTGAGCTCGGACTATTTCGGCCGTTTTTGCAATGGCGTTGAGGCCAAGCTCGGGCAACATGATGTGGCCGAGGGGACGTCGCCTTTTGTGGGCATCATGTCTCATGGCTGCAGTGGCGACATCTATCTCATGGACTACACCCTGCCCGCAGAAGAGCGCGCGCCCTGGAAGAACATCGAGAATTACTCCAACGCCCTGATAGACATCGCCCTGAAAGCCTATGAATCCATCGCGTATCGCGCCGATGTGGATATCGATATGGCCGAACGGCGGCTCCCCATGAACTACCGGGTTCCCGATAAGGCACTGCTGGAGGCCTCTCAGAAAATTGTGGATGGCCTCGGTGGGGAGCTTCCCAAGACGACGGAAGAGGTCTATGCCCGCGAGCAGGTGCTCTTGCATGAACGGCAATCAACGGAGATTGTGTTGCAGGCCCTTCGCATCGGCGATATCGCCATCGCCACCACGCCCAATGAGACCTACGCCCTGACCGGATTGAAACTCAAGCTGCAGAGTCCCCTCCCGAAAACGATGGTCATCGAACTGGCCAACGGCGGTGATGGCTACATTCCGCCCCCGGAACAGCACTATCTCGGCGGGTACAATACCTGGGCTGCCCGATCGGCGGGCTTAGAGATTCAAGCGGAACCTAAGGTCGTGGAAGCCGACTTGCAGCTTTTGGAAACCGTCGCCAGCGCACCCCGCCGCAACTACCAGCAGAGCCAGGGGCCTGCCGCGCAGGGTATCTTGGCCGCTAAGCCGACGGCTTATTGGCGCATGGACAACATGGGCGGCACCCACATTGCCGATATCTCTGGAAATCATATCAGCGGCTTCTTTGAGCCCGGCATGTGTTACTTCCTGGAAGGCCCTCTGTCGGACCAGTTCAACACAGACGGCGAAGTGAATCGCGCTGCCCATTTCGTGGGCGGACGGATGAATGCCCACGTCCCGGACCTGGGAAATCAATACACCCTTTCCCTCTGGTTCTGGAACGGTATGCCTGCGGACGCCCGACCGATCAGCGGTTGGATGTTCTCCCGTGGTCACGACTTCGGGCTGGATCCCAAAGGTGATTATCTGGGACTCGGCGGAATGGAGCATGCCGGGAAACTGCTTTTTCTGAATGGCAGTGACGAAAGCAAGGTCATCACGGGTAAAACAGCCGCAGAACGCTGGACCTGGAATCACGCCGTCCTGGTCCGTGATGGACAGCAGGTGCGGGTCTACCTGAACGGCGCACTGGAAATCGAGACTACTCTCGCGGAGAACATCCCGCTGACCAGCGACGCGCTCTTTGTCGGTGGCAGAACGGATAGCCAGTCCAATTGGGAAGGCCGACTCGATGAGGTTGCGGTTTTCGATCGTGCGTTGACCCCGGCGGAAGTCGAGAAACTCGCCGCGAAGTAGCGGGAGCTTCACAGAAGTGCTGCTGAAACTAGTGGCGTGACACACGCTGCCCCGTCGTTGGTAACTGCTGCGGAGGAAGGATGAAGAAAAAGAAGCCCACGCAGAAGAAGGCCGAGGCTCCAGATGACCGTTACACGCTTTTACTTTTGGAGGTGAAGGAGCGTATCCGTGCGGCCCAATATGATGCCCTGAAGGCAGTAAACACGGCCTTGGTGGGTCTCTATTGGGATATTGGAAAGACGATAGTTGCGCGGCAGTCGGAAGAAGGGTGGGGCCGGTCGGTGGTAGAAACGCTTTCTTCAGACATTCGGGCGGAATTTCCAGGCGTGGTGGGCTTTTCAGTGTCCAATCTGTGGCGGATGAAGGCGTTTTACGAGGCATATGATGGCCGGGAGAATCTCGCACCACTGGTGCGAGAAATTGGCTGGAGCCACAACCTGACTATCCTTGAGCGGTGTAAGGACTTCCAAGAGCGCGAATTCTATTTGCGGATGACCCGAAAGTTCGGATGGTCGAAGAATGTGTTGATTCACCAAATTGACAACCAGACCTACGAGAAGTCACTGCTCGGCCAGTCCAATTTTGACCATGCCATTGCACCGGATTTGCGCTCGCAGGCCAAGCTGGCAGTGAAGGACGAGTACACCTTCGACTTTCTCGAACTGGGTGCAGCGCATAGTGAGCGCGAATTGGAGCGATCACTTATCGCGCGGGTCGAAAATTTTTTGCGCGCGATGGGAGGATTGTTCGCGTTCGTGGGAAGCCAGTTTCGCCTGGACATAGAGGGCGACGAATACTTCGTCGACCTATTGCTCTATCACAGGGGGCTGAAGGCGCTGGTCGCCATCGATCTCAAGATTGGAAAGTTTCAGCCTGAGTATGTGGGGAAAATGCAGTTCTACCTTGCTGCACTTGACCGCCTGGTGCGCGTTGAGGGGGAGAGCCCGTCCATCGGTATTATTCTCTGCAAAGAGAAGAACCGGACGGTGGTTGAGTATGCGTTGCATGATGCGAGGAAGCCGATTGGCGTGGCTACCTACGAAATCAGGAAAACGTTACCTAAAGCGTTGAAAGGCCAACTACCGTCACCGGAAGAAATCTCCCGGCTGTTGAGCGACCTGTGACAAGTCTACGGTTGACGCCCCGCCGGTTTTTTCGGCGGGGCGTTTGCTATCTAAACGACATCTTCGGGCATCTGGCCAAAGCTGGCCTCACGGGCCGAGAGGGTTTATACTGGGGGATGAGCATGCAGTAGCCCATTTTGAACTACGTAGCGAGGTAGTCCCGTGAGAGCGTTAACGCTGGTTTGTTGTTTTGTTTTGTCCGCTGTGGCGGCGGTGGGGGAGCCATCCCCTTCTTTCAGCCGTGACATCCACCCCATCCTGTCCGACAAGTGCTTCGGCTGTCATGGCCCCAGCGCGTTGGACCGCAAAGGCAAGTTGCGCTTG
>JAUIMA010000491.1 GCA_030432675.1 Candidatus Hydrogenedentota bacterium
TCGACTGCTGACGACCGGCGATAAATTCACCTGGAAAACCCGCGGGCTCAAAGTCAACGAGGGGATCCAGGGGGAGCAGTGTGGGGTTAGCATCTACCACCCCGGCAGGGGGAGGCAGGGGAGCGCTCGATGCGGCTGTCATCCAGTTACCATCAATTTCGAGGGTGCTGTTCGTGCCCGAGAGACTGCTGGTACCATCATCGCTGTCGTGGATAACCGAGGCCTCCACCCGCGCCATTCCCGCAACCGCATTCACCCCGAAGCTACCATTAAAGACGAAAGTACACTGAATGATATCGAGGAAGCCACCGATATCAATCTTGGTCGCTTCCGCCGTGCACCCATCAATGATTGTGGACTCCAGCGTCACCCGGGACACATCGACACAGTCCACACCCACGCCTGAAATGTTCTGAATCAGGCAACGGCTAATATTCACGGTAGCATCGGTCATCACCAGCACGCCTGTCGTGCCATCGCTAATCGTGAAGCCTTCGGCGTTAAATTCGACGTCGCTGTCGACCGTAATCACCGGGCCGGTTGCAAAGGACACTTCAATCGTGTCGGGATCCACCTGGCTTGACCCACGGATCGTGAGGCCATCCCGGGCACTGTCAATAACGAGGCCGGCCGACAGGGTATAGACCGCTGGTCCATCGAGAATAATCGTATCTTCGCCTGTGGCGGCCGCTACGGCACTTTCCACGTCGGTGTAGGTGCACGTGGCGCACACTTCCAACAGGGCGGCCTGCGTCGGTGCGGCAAACAAGACCAGGGTCGCCAGCAGCACACCCGACCATACACCTGCTTTTAAACGCTTACTCATACTGCACATCCTACCAACCTCCTTCGACGCCACATCCGGCCCAAGCCCGCTGCGTCTTTTCCGGGGTATTCTGTTTACAAGTCACGGCGAAAAATGACGCCGGTGACGTGCGTGAAACCTATCGATACAGGGACAAGGCACGATACCGTGCCCTGTCCCGTCGCTCTTCAATTGTTACACCACCACACACCCTTACCCGGCGCGCTGGACTCAACCGCCATCCGACTGGTCGGAAGGTGTCCGCCGTTCGTAGACTGCTGTCGCCTTGGTGGCCGACGTGGTGACAAACTCATCGGGATCGCGGTAATTCACGATACCATCCTCGTTCCGGTCCACGCCGTAGCCCGACTCCACCGTCATCGTAATCTCGTAGACATCGGAGCGGGTCGTCACCAGGTTACCCAGACGACGGAAACGCTCGTAGACCTCGTCGAAGCGTTTCGACGGATCGGACTCATTGCTCAAGGGATAGATGGCCGCGTTTTCGATACCCACCGGGGTAGCGGCGGTGCCGCCACTGGCGTAGCTCGGCAAATCAGCGCGGCTCAAGCCATAGTCATAGTCGAAGGCACTGGAGTCGAGGGCCAAATCGCCCACACTTTCGTAATAGCGCCCATCAGCGTGCTCTTTACGCCCGGTCATAAGCATGGCGTTCATGCGGAAGGTCGCGTCGCTGTGGCGATCCACCAGAGGCACCGTGTTATTAATCAACAAATCATAATCCGGATTGGCCACGTCCGCCGTTCGCAGGTTCCGCTCGGGGGGCGTTGCCGGTGCCCACGCATCGTACAACGAGATGGGTGACGACCAGCTGCCATCCAGCGGGAAGCTCGCACTGGAGTCATCCAGATCCATCAATGCCACGTCGTCCAGGGGATCAATCGCCGGAGCCAGTGGACCGGCACCTGTCACGGACGGCACGACGGTACGCGCCACGTCGACGACGCCCGGAAGGGCCATGAGGGTACTCACGTATTCATGGATCGAATTGGTCGCCTTGGGAACCACCCGGCTCTGGGCCGTGTTGACGTTGAGCCGTCCCTGCGTCCGCTTGCGGGGTGCCAGCACCACGTGGGTAATGGCACCTACCTGGGCCTCCGTACCCACGTTGCGCACCCGAAGCGCCAGGAAGTTGTCCGTCACCCGCACAATCTGGGGACGCCAACCACCGGCGGCATTGTTGCCGTAGAAGATATAGCCATCATCGTCTGCTTTATAGACAATGGTGGGATTCCAGTCATCGGGATGAATCAACCCGCCCGGCTTCGACGACGGGTCGGCCACCGTGGAAGCCAGCGGCGCACGGCCCCGGGCTTCTGTCGGGTCGGTAATCACATCAATCGCATAGGTCGGATCAAACTCCTGACCCTGGGCATAGAAGGGATTGTCGTTGGTGGGGTCACGGCGTAAGAGGGACGCCGTCACGCGATCCATGGGAACCGCCGTGCCATCGCCCAACGTGTAGGTCGTGGTGTTACCGGAATTGAGCGCCGCGATGCCCTGCTCGGCCTTGGCACTCAGGCCCCGGGCCGCCACACCATTGGTCGAAGCGCTCGCCGCCACTTCGATGCGACGGGACATCTCGGGCACATAGGTACCCACGTAAACCACATACTCGCCATTTTCCAGACCATCGGCCCCGTCCCAAATCCACAGGCCTTCCGCAGGCTGTACACCGGCACGGTTCTGACTCACATACATGGCCGTTCGCTGTTCAAGGGTCCAGCGATCGCGCGTTTCCGCCGCCAGCAGGTTGTAGTACGCTCCCGCGTTGATCTGCATGTAATCGATGTTGAAGAGATAGTGCCGCGGCACCAATTCATTGATATTCGTTCCGTCAATGTAGCCCGGATAATTCGGAAGAAAATCCAAACTATAGGTCCGCGCCGCGCCATCATCGGGCAACTCAAAGAGGAAGAAGGGGGCCCACGTGGCGGGCGCCCAAAGATCGTCCGGATCACCACTGTTGGGATTGTCCACCCAGTTCAGAATGTCGGCGTTGATGGCGTTACCCGGTGCGAGTTCCGGTCGAATCGGGTGGAATTCGGCCTGACCCACCGTCAACCGAACCGGATCCAGCGCCATGCTGTTCACCGCTTCGCGCAACAGGTTACCCGTGGCACCAAGGTCCAGATAATCCTGACCCAGGGTCGCACTGCGCAGGGCAATGTCCTGAATGGCCGACAAGCCGTCTGCCGTACCGCCATCAGCTTGGAGGCCGATATTCAACATGGTCATATCCCGCAGGAAGGAAGGTATGGCACCAGACGTGTTCACCGCATCGTGGAGATACATCTGGTGGGGCACCCGCATCAGGTCAGCGGGACTCTGGAAGGGCGCATTGGCCACCACGGCTTTATAATGATTCCAAGACTGGTTCTGCAGGGTCTTGTTAGTCGTATCCGTCGGATAGACCCCATCTTCGTGGGTACGGAAATAGTTGAGCGCATTGGGGAATTGCACGTCCACAAGCCCAGGCGTCGGCGCACTGTAGGGATCGATATCTGAGGGATTTTGGCTCACACGCGCTGCCGTGTTCATACGCAGGGGCGATCCGGCCATGGCGTGGCCGAAAAGCCGCAGTTGGCGCAGCGAATTTAACCGGGGACGTAAGTCCCCGAGGATATCGTCGGAAAGGCGCACCGGCGATCCCGTGGAGGACGACAACAATTCCGCCTCGTAAAAACTCAGGCTATCTGACCAGTCGTCATAGTTACCATCGGTCGCCTGCCAACGGTTTTCCGTACCAAAACGGTCGCCGTTGTAGGTGGGATGTTTCCGCTCGAGACTCCGATAGAAATCCAGGGCCATATGATCCGCCGCCCAGAAGGACGGATACAATGGATTCAGGCCAAAAATAGTATCACGCACGTCGTCATTGTCCGTATCGATTTCATGGTTCACGATATCGTCGATGGTACGGTTGATGACGTCAAACTCGCGGTAGGTCACCCGATCCACCACATCGCTGCTGGAGGCCGGGCCGTCATAAAGAGAGACGATGACGTTGTCGCCCGGATACCAACGGCGCTCGACGAAGGCTTTCCAGTCGGCTGGTTCGAGATTCGACCCTACGTACTCGTCACCGGTAGGAAACGTCGCGCTATCGAAATTGCTCCACAGCCCACTAAGATCAAGCGCAGCTGTATCGATACCAATCGCGCTATCACGCGTGCCATCTTGAAAGATCAGAAAATCACCGGGAAATGGCTCGGGCGTTCCGTCATAATTGCGGTAGTTCTGGTCGGTGGGGTAGTTGTTGCGATTATTCTGAAACTGCAAGGGAATCAACGCATTGGTGAAGTAGCCCGCCAGTACGTTACGCCCTTCGTCCACCCCCTCACTCTGCCGGGGGTCGACACCATCACCATTAAAACCTCCTAGAATTCCGTAGGGATCGACGGCATCAATACCGGTGGGTTTCATCTCACCCCGTTCGTCGATAAGTCCGTCGCGATCATTGTCGACCATATCCCGGTCCAGCACACCCGGCACATAAATGGGATCCGGAATGCCGTCGCCGTCGATGTCGGCCTGGAACTCTACATAGCCACCGTCGCCGTCGTTGTCCACCCCATCCCGCTCGGGATAGTTGGGCAAGACACCGCCACGCAACACAAAGGCCGCCACATCATCGACAACATCCATATCGTCAAGGGTCCGCTCAATGGGGGCTGCCAAGTACGGATTGTCGCTAGTCACCACCGAACTGGGCGACAATTGAATAATGCGGTCCCAGGGCAGGTTGGTCGTACTGATGAGACTGGAGAATTCCTTCGAACTCGCCAGGTTACCTTCCACCGTCGTGGCATCCGTATCTGCGCCGCCGTTCAGACCATAAAACAAGGATGTCACGCCATCGCCATCCCGATCCACGTAATCATACAGCTCCCGGCTGGCAACTCCTTGGCGGCAGAAGACGTCCCCCGTCGGATCGAAGAAATCGGCCACAAA
>JAUIMA010000492.1 GCA_030432675.1 Candidatus Hydrogenedentota bacterium
TCAGCAGTCGACCGGGTTGCCCGCGACCCTGATAACGCCTTCTCCCTCGCGAGACTTTACGAA
The DNA here is from genome assembly GCA_030432675.1 of Candidatus Hydrogenedentota bacterium. Lineage (GTDB taxonomy): Bacteria > Hydrogenedentota > Hydrogenedentia > Hydrogenedentales > JAEUWI01 > JAEUWI01. Next base: position 64 of record JAUIMA010000492.1, read on the forward strand.
TCTGCCCCGTAATCGCACGGACCTGACCATTGGTGCCGATGAAGTGGTGGCCTTCGGTGGCGGTCTGCCGGGTTGGTCGGAATGCTATATCTACCAGATGAACGAGCTGCGCGCCTATGTGGGCGAAGGGGTCATATCGGTCGATGTGATCACCGACGGTGTGGATCTCACGGGCGCGGTCATGTATGTGGAGCGGGCAGGCACGCCGGTTACGTCGGAGTTCCTCGGGCCTTATACTATTAATGTCAGTGCCATTGACAATTACTACGGATTCGTCGATATTCCGATTGATCTGGATGAGTTCATTACGAACTTCCCCAGTGGCGGGGGTGTGATAGCCAATTACCAGACCGATTACCTGCTCTACATCGATTTGAATGGCGGGCCCACGCCGAACACGCCTACGATGCACGGTACGCCTACGGGCGCGATTTCCGAAACGAATCCCTTTGGCGGCAGCCGGACTTTTCAGTTGGATACCTTGCCGCCAACGATTGTGACGGACTTTGACCTGCTGGCCGACCAATATCTCGCGCCCGCAGCGGACGGCGAGCCTATCGATGGGCCCGCGCCGTCGGGTGCGGCCGTCTTCCCCGCGACTGCGTGGGGGGCGGGTGCCCTGCTGGGCGACGTGGGAGCCAGCGCAGGCCATCTCAATGGCACGGCAGGCGATCCGAATATATTCTTCAGTGCCTTGTCGGGGGGCTTGTCCTACACCGTGCGTGTAACCTTCGAGGATGTGGGATCCGGTTTTGACACCGATCTCATGCCCATTACGCGGTCGACGACGGGTCCGGCCAATGATGATGTGCTCTATCGGGAATTCGCGAATCATGCGGGCCTGGCCTGGTGGGGGAATAACGCCGCAGAAAACGTTGAGTTCAGTGCCGCAGGGGTGGGCCTTGATGTGAGCTACACCAATCCGAGCGCCAATGAGATGGTGGTGGACTGGGCCTTCAGTGGCCTCACCTTCAATACCGCAGCCGCTGCGCAGTGGCATACCATTGCCAACATCCGGGTGACGGACCGGGCAGGCAACGAAGCCACGTTGGATCCTTCGGGTAATGCTTACATCGCCCTCAAGCCCCTGCACATGTGGTGGTTTCCGGCGTATGAGGCCGGTGTGACCCCCGGTCCCTTTGCCCGTATTAAGAGTGGGCCCTCCGGTCGGGAAACGACCGAGCCCCGCTTTACCTGGGGCATGGAACGACTCGGTGGCGGTCAGGATCCGGCCGATCCGGCACCCTGTCCTCCGGCGGGCCGTTGGCGCGTCTATCGTGCTCAGACCCCGGGAGTGGCGGCTACGCCGTGGATTGACGTAACGAGCGGCGTCTACTCGGCCGATGGCTGGAGCAATTGGCTGAATCCTTTGCGTGATGCCACCATCAGCCTGGACACCTATTTTAATGACACGGTTACCTTACGCGATATTATCTCCAATGTAGGTGGATCGGGTGATGAGTTCCTTCTGGCGGTCTATGGATATGACGAAGCAGGTAACACCCAGCAAGTCGTGCCGGGCCCGGGCAATCTGGCTAGTGTGGCGGTGCTGGATGCGAATGGCGTCGCCTATAACCGGTGGACGAACCCCGGCTTGAGCGCTTCGCTCGGCCTGGATACCCGCGTGGAGCCCTTCTTCTGGCACAACAACACCAACGGTGGTGCGAATAACGCCGTGGATGGCGATGAGCAAATCTTTGGTGCCGTCTCCCGGATTCCTCTGCCCGAAGAATTCTGTCAGCGGGTGGAAGGGCGCTTCACCGTCAACCTGGGGCTCCCCAGTGGCGCGGCCGCCCAATTGCCCCATGTATGGTTTGAGTTGCTGGAAGATGGCCGCCAGGTTGCGCAGGGCAATATTGGCCCCCTGGCGCCTGGCGCGACGGAGTATGTGTTGACGGCACCCTTTGACCTGATACCGGCAGCCTTCCTCAATCTGGGGCGGGTCGACTGCGGTAGTGGTGGTCCCGACCGTGATCGCCTGGGCGATGATGGGGACCCCACGGCCGAGCCGGGCTTCCGGCGTCGGGATGTGAAGTATGTGCTCCGCGTTTCGGCGGGGGTGCACGTGGTGGATGATTTCGGGAACCCGGTCTTCGATGGCTTTGGTGATCCGGTTTATGCCTTTGATCAGACGCCCTCCACCGTGGAATTCACGGTTACGGCGGCGGATGGGGGTAATAAAGCGCCCGAGCAGGCGATTAAGATTTTCAAACGGGAATAGGGGATGTAATTTACACCCTTTTTGTCTATAATGAACCAGTTACAACGCGAGGGCCGTTGCACGCGACGGGGATCGGATGCGTGCGTGAACCCTGCCTGGGAGGCAGTAGATTGGATGGGCTGGCATGTTGGGGCTTGAGGTGTCGACGGGAGAACAGGGTATCCGTGTGGGTCCGTGGGGCTGGCCCCTTCTCTATCGTTGCATCCTTCTCGTTCCCTTTCTCTGGCTTGGCGGTTGTGCCGAGCCCGTGCCGGAGACCGTCGTGACTATCGACAGTGCGCCTGAGTCGGGTGCGACGCTGCTCCTCCCTGGTGGCGTTGAAGAGACCACGCCCGCTACGCTCCGGGGCCTTCCTCCCGGTTCCCTTGACATCTTGTTAAAGCGCGAGAATTACCGCGATACCGAAGATGTTATCCGCATTGAAGAGGGGCCACCCCAGTCTTTTGTTATCGAGATGGAGCCCCTGGTGGGCTATTTGACGGTAACTTCCACCCCGCCCGGTGCCGACGTTATCCTGGATGGGGACACCCGCATCGGGAAAACCCCCATTCAAAAGCACCCGGTCCGTATCGGGGAGCACCAGTATGAAGTGCAACTGGACAACTTTTACGGGTACAAGTCGGATGTGATCGATGTGAAGGCCGACCATCAATATGGCTTGAATACCACGGTGGCGCTGAAGCCCCAGGAAGCGACGTTGCTCGTGACCTCACGGCCGACGGGAGCCGATATCTGGCTGAACGGCGCCAAGCAACCCAAACTGACACCCGCCGAATTTGTCTTGTTGCCCGGCAACTATATTGTGGACGTGCACACGGCGGGACATATCATGAATGGCGAAAAAATCGCGCTGGCTCCCAATGAGTCCCTCCGATTGACCGTGGAAATGAAGGCGGGCAACGTGCCTGCGGGTATGGTCCTCGTGCCCGAAGGCCCCTTTATACGGGGCTCAAAGCGCGCTCCGGACGAGCAGCCCGAGACGGAGATACACCTCCCAGCTTTTTACATTGACAAATACGAGGTTACTAACGCAGAATTTAAGGAAGTCTTTGCAGAGCATGAGTTCCCGAATGGCTGGGATAATTATCCGGTCGTGGGGGTAACGTGGACGCAGGCAGTGGACTTTGCGCAGGCCGTTGGGAAACGGCTGCCAACGGAGAAGGAGTGGGAGAAGGCCGCACGGGGGAGCCAGGGGTTGGAGTTTCCCTGGGGTAACACCTATGATGCGACCTTGTGTAATGCCGAGGATGCCGATGAGTTAGCACCTGCCGAGCGGGGAGCCTATATAGAAGGGTTATCCCCCTATGGCTGTGTGGACATGGCCGGCAATGTATATGAATGGACCCAGGACTGGTATCAGGCCTATGAGGGCAATAAAGTGGTGACCAAAGATTACGGACAGGTATTTCGGGTGCTTCGGGGCGGTAGTTTCCGCTCGGGTCGCTTCGATGTGCGCAGTGCCAAACGCCACTATGACCGTGTATCTGCGGTACGCAATGACTATGGTTTCCGTTGTGCACTGGATGTGCGCTAATGGTTGGGAGGGGTAAATTCTTGTCAACTGGAACAGAACCTTGACAAGAATTTAAGTGTATACTACAATAACGCACAAGGGTTTACGCTATATCGGGAAATAGGCATATTAACACTATTTACCTTCGCAACGTAACGGACCAATTCAGCGTGGAAATCAGTGCTTTGTCGTCTGACAATGTGCTCTGCGTCTGAGGGGGTATGGGAACAAAGTATACGATGGCTGGAATGACTGGCGGACCTAAAAAACGACTGGTCTTGGACATAGGTGCGAGCGCCATACGATTGGCAGAGCTGGCGCCCACCAAGACAGGTCACCAACTGGTAAAGTATTACCAGCGGGAATTCAACTCCGATCCTGCATTGGATGAGTCGGAGCGCAAAGCCATACGTGAAAAGGCCTTGGCGGATCTCTTAAAAGAATCCAAGGTTCGGACGCGTAAGGCGATATTTGGCGTTCCAGGCCAATCTGTCTTTACCCGTAGCCGTGCATTGCCTCCGGTTCCGGAATATAAAGTCAGCCAGATTGTGCGCTACGAGATTCAGCAGCAGATTCCGTTCTCGCTGGATCAAATCGCGATGGACTATCAGATTCTTGGCCGCACGGAAGCGGGTGGCTATGATGTGATGATGGCGGCCATCAAAGTGGACGTGGTGGACAAGCTGGTTGAGGTGTTGCAATCGTCCCGTCGCAGTATCGATGTGGCCGATGTAAATCCGCTGGCGGCCTATAACTGGCTTAAACACACGGGCGAGTTCGGCGACTCCGGCGAGTGCGTGGCACTTATCGATATGGGTGCCGCAACCACCGATATCGTGATTGAACGGGAAGGGCAGTTCCGCTTTACCCGTCCGCTGAATATCGGGGGTAATGACATTACGCTCGCTATCGGCTCGGCCTTCAAGCAGAATTTCACCGATGCCGAGCGACTCAAGCGGGAAAAGGGATTTGC
>JAUIMA010000493.1 GCA_030432675.1 Candidatus Hydrogenedentota bacterium
AATTTACCTTAACTTCGGCGATGGTTTTTGCCACGCTTTGATCTTCTTGTGCCAAAGCTGGTCGTGCTTCCAGAGATATGCGCTTCAAATGCATAGATTCTTCCTTCGTTCTAAATTGCGGCTTCCGGTTGGCTAAACGATACCCGGAAAGGGCGATTTTTTCAAATCACGGTTTAATTAAAGGCACATACACGGGCTACATGAGAGTTTGCTGATAATCGGGCTATGGGCTTGCGTGACAACTCGGATCCACTCTCTTGTAAGAAAACGGGACTTCGCGTTACCAATCACTATAAAAGAAGGAATTCCCGTGCTGGATGACGCTCAAAAAAAGGTTTTCATGACGTGGCTCGACGCCCATAGTGCGGCCGTGGTGAAGGTGGCCCGGGCCTACACCCTTACCCACGAAGAGTGTCAGGATCTCGCGCAGGAAATACTTCTCCAGGCGTGGCGTTCTCTGCCGAAGTTCGAGCATCGTGCCAGCGCGGCGACTTGGTTTTATCGTGTGGCCTTGCAGACAGCCATGAATTGGCAGCGCAAAGACAGGCCCCGCCGCGTCTCGCAGCAGCCCTTGCTGGATATACAGTTCGTCTCTGGGGATGGGGTGGACGGGGCCGAACAGGCCCAGCAGCGCGAGACGGTGGCCCGGCTCTACGACGCGATTCATAAACTCCCTAAAGGGGATGCGGCGCTGGTCTTGCTCTACCTGGACGAATTGAGTTACCGCGAGATGGCTGAGGTGCTGGGCATTTCGGAGAGCAATGTGGGAGTAAAGCTGAACCGCGCCAAGAAAAAGCTCGGCGAATTGATGAAAGGGGAAGCCCATGAGTCCCGATGATTTCCAAAAAGCCTGGCAGTCGGAATCCGCTAAGACCCGGGTCACTGTGGATACCCGCTCCCTGTTTGATGCGGTGCAGCGGAATGAGCAGCGATTGCGGACGGCCGTATCGTGGAGCGATTTTGGCGAGTTGAGCGTGTGGCTGCTCCTGCTGCCGGTTTGGATAGGACTTGGCGTCGTCACGGAGTCTCCGTGGACGTGGTATCTCATGGTGCCCGTCATCATGTGGGCGGTAGGACTGAAGCTGGGCGTTCGCGCACGCCTCAAAAAGGGACCCCATGACCCGAGTGCGTCGTTGATGAATGGGGTAGTGGATTCACTGATCCTGGTGGAGCACCAGATTTGGTCCCATCGGAACGCTTTCTGGTGGATTCAATTTCCCACTGCGGTGGTTGTGATGGCGGCCTTTCTCCAGTTTTCGTGGGATATGCGCGATGAGCCCGTGGGGGCACTGTTGTTATCCGGTATCGGCGGTTCTGCGGTTGTCGTGATTTATGGATTTACCTATCTCATGGGGCGACGGATCGTGCGCGTACAATTGGAACCAAGGCGCCAGGAACTGCTCGCCCTGCTGAATAGTCTGGGCGATGAAAGGGCGGAGGCGGTGGATGGCGAATATCCACTTCTGATGGGTGGGGAAATGGGCAGGGGAACTCACTGTACCCCGGGGCCCCGACGCATGGTGTTTGGTGGGATTGTTTTTTTGATACTATCGGCCCTTGGTGTAGGTGGCATTTTCGTGGCCCGCGATTTGGAAGCGGATTATCCAAAGGTGTCCCCATTCTCCGCCGTGCGGTGGGATGAGCGCCAGCCGGAAGTGCAGGTCAGGGAGGCATGGTATCGGCTCGTATCGCTGGATGGAATCCCCGCTGCCGAGATGGTTGCCTTCAGCGAGCGGACCTATGGTGCCTTGTGGCGGAAACGGTTCGAAGAAGATCTCGTCGAATTGCTTACCCGCATGGGCCATGGGCCGGGCATCACCGTTGATTTGGAGCTCCAAGCAACGGACCGGACGGAGATCAGGCTGTTGGAAGACGTTCCTATGACCCAGGCGAACCGAAAGGCTATTCGTGATGCGGCGAAGGCGAGAGCACGGGATGAACATCTCCCGGAAGAGAAGACGGAATCATCTATGAACGACCCGAATGCCGAGGTGCGCGATTTTAGTGAAGGGCTGGAGCGAATCCGGTCGGACTATGGATTTCCCGCGATGACTGCCTTTACCTTGCGAGGTGCTGATGTGGTAGACCGGGCGACGGTGGGCACCCGATCCAGAAAGAGCGATATCCCCGTTGCGGCGGATGCGCCCTGGCACCTGGGTTCGAATACCAAAGCGATGACGGCAACGGTTGCGGGTGTGTTGGTGGAAGAGGGACTCCTGACATGGGATTCCACGGTGGGTGACATCCTTGGTGAGGTGATCCCCGAAATGAATAGGGCACACCGTGACGTTACGCTGACCATGCTCCTGCAGCACCGGAGCGGCCTGCTGGCCAACCTGAGCTGGTATACCGCACCGGAAGATCGCATCGCGTGCGCTGCCGAAATTCTAGCTACGTCGCCGCTTAAACCGGGTACCTATGCCTACAGTAATGCCGGGTATGTGGTGGCGGGGGCCATGATGGAGGTGGTGACAGGAAAGCGGTGGGAAGAACTGATGGAGGAGAAGCTCTTTGAACCCCTGGGCATGGTTAACTCGAGCTTTGGTGCGCCATCTAAGCCGGGCGCGCCCTGGGGGCATCGCAAGGCACTCTTCGGCTGGCGCCCGATAGCACCGGATACCCGCCAGTCGGACAACGCCCTGGTGGTGGGTCCGGCGGGCACGGTGCACGCTACCTTGGACGATTACGCCAAGTTCGTAGCGGCTCACCTGGCGGGCGCGCGGGGTGAAGATGGGATTGTGTCGGCGGAGACTTTCGCCACGCTTCATACCCCGCCAGAAGGGGGCGAGTACGCTATGGGCTGGATGGTCTTAGAGCGGGGATGGGCTGGTGGGCGGGCCCTTACCCACAGCGGGAGTAACACGATGTGGTTTGCGACGGTGTGGCTTGCGCCCGAGAAGAACCTGGCCTACTTTGGGGCTACCAATGTGGGAGGAAAGAAAGCCTTCGCAGCGGTGGACAAGGCGATTACGGCATTAATTGACCGACAGGACGAGTGAGGCGCTCCTTCGCCGTATCGTGTGGGGTGCTATTGCTCCTGCAACTGCTTGTGGGAGCCATCGCAGTTGGGCATGCGCTTGGAAAGACCACAGGTGCAATCGTGCATTCCTTTGCCGTCCAGCATGCGGGGTACGTATTTTTCAATGCGCGCGACCCGGGTCTTGGACTGTTTGGCCGCGGCGATGTGCATGACATAGGCCCGCTTCCGTCCGGGGGTTAGTCCCTCGAAGGCGGCATTCAGCGCAGGGTTTGCGTCCAGCATGTTCTGGAGTTCTTCGGGGTAGTCGCGCTCCGTATGCTTTGAGGTGTCGACCTTCAGACCGGCTTTTTCAATGGCCATGGCTTCCGCGAGGTAGGCCGCTAAGACCGGTTCCAGGTCATTGATCTCCTGTACGCTGGTGAAGCGAATCAGTCGGCCGGATTGGGTGTTTTCGCCAGGCTTACGCAGGATGCCTTTCGGGTCTTTCAGCAAGGCACCCTTGAAAAAGCTGAGGGCGCAGTAGTCCTTGAATCCGGCAATCATGACGACGTTTTTCGTGTTGAGGGTGTAGCAGGGCATGCGCCATTTTATTTCTTCGATGAGGGGTGTGTTGAGGAGGATGTGTCGCAATGCGCCCATTTCCTCGTGCCACTTTTTCGCCCTTTTCAGGAACGTATCTACTTCGGGATTCATGGAGATTAACCTATGTAATAGAGCCTCAGCGGGTAAGGTGGGTATATTGGAAAAACTCTTGCCCATGAGCATACCGATGTGGCTTGCGTGTTGCACATTTTTAGAGGGGTGACTTCTACGGAAGGCCCGGAATCGCACGGAGGGGCAGGGGATACGCTTCCGTTTGTGTTGCTCCCTAGAGAGTATCTATACTTGTCGCACAGAGGCACTTCAGGGGTAGTACTTCCCCATAGTAGCGGTGCGAGCGGGCCGTGGGGCCCTTGATGTGGGTGCGTGTCGATCTTGTCGCAGAGCGATAGGGGGCGCGCAAAATCATAGAATGGGGGCAACGTTGATTTCACGATACCTTTTCTCCTTCCTGTTACTATCAATACCTGTTATCGTCTTGGCAGGTTGTGACTCCGATAAGACGCATCCGACGTGGTTGGCGCTCCATGAGCGCGCGGTTTCACTGGAGGCGACCCGGGACTACCCAGAGGCCATGGAGACCGCTTTGGCGGCCGTGGCATACGCAGAAAGCAATCTGAAACAAGGGCACCCGGATCGGATTACGTCGCTTCGATTCGCGGCCGGGCTGCTGGACAGGCAGCGACAGTATGAGCAGGCCATCGCGCTCTACCAGCGTCTAATCCTTGCCTATGAGGCTGATCTCGGTTCGGATGCCCTGCCCGTCGCCTTTTGCTTGAACGAGCTGGGCATTATTCACCTGAGCCGGGGAGAATTCGCGGTGGCGGAATCGCTCATGGAACGGGCGATTACGATTCGTGAGGCGGGTCTGGGGCCGAATCATGAAGACACGCTCGGTGTAGTAAACAGTCTTGGCATGGTCTATCAACGTTCGAGTGACCTGGAGCGCGCCGAAGCGATGTACAGGCGGGTGCTCGCGCATGAAGAGGCGGCATCAACCGGCAAGGAGCGGAAGAACGTAGCCTACGCTCTCAATGGGCTGTCGCATATTTATCAAGGTCGATCCGATTATGACGCAGCCGAGTCTCATCTGCTTCGGGCGATTGCAATAACTGAAGAGGTGAGTGGCCCCCGGAGTGCTGATGCGGCAACCTATATCAGCAACCTCTCGGAACTGTACCGTATC
>JAUIMA010000494.1 GCA_030432675.1 Candidatus Hydrogenedentota bacterium
CGTGCCTGCAGGGCGAAGAAGACGATACGGCATTATTGCCAGCGGTGAAGGTTGTTGCGTGGGGCACCACCAAGACGTTCCGTGTGTTACACTCTCTGTTACGGACGGAATTCGAAGAGAAAGCCCATTAAATAATGCAGCCCCTGGAAATGAAGCTTCGTCGTAATATAGACGAAGCGCGCGCGCGACACGGTGCCGCGCTGGATGCCCTGACCAAGGTAAAGGAACTCCTCGCGAAGGCCGATCAGCGTCGCTTGAAGGAGCCTCAGGATGCCCGAAAGTGGCATCGGGTAATCGAGAATCTGGAAACCTCTCTCGACGACACGAAGAAGCGTGTCAGCGCCGCTGAGTTGGAGCTTCTTCGACTTGAGCGTGAGTTAAAGGAGTTTCGGCAGCATCTGGAGCGCGGCGAACCAATGCCTCCTGACAGCGCCGAGGAGAACGTGTCCGAAGAGCCTCAACCCGACCGTTCCGCTCCCCAGAATCTGGAAGAGGCGGCCCGTCTGGAAAGCACCCTGGATGCCACGGGAGGGGGCGATGTTCAGCTGGCGGCCAGCCTGGAACTTGCCAACCAGATGGGGGAGACCTACGAAATTGACGGTGCGGGCCAGACTCCCCGTCGGCAAGAGGCCTTGCGGGGAGCCATCGCCAAGATCAGCCAACGGCAGTTTGATGCCATGTCTCACGATGAAATCAAGCTGGTCGTGGCGTGTCATTCGCTGCTGACCCGTCGCCTGGCACCTACCCCTCGGGATCAGCGTCTCAAGCGAATTCTGGACGGTGCCATTCGTGTACTGGAACGTCGTAAATCGGAATTGGACGACGAAGACTAGCCATCCTGTGGTGAGATAGTTGCAAACCCGTCTTAGACCGTTTATTATACCTCGTCTGGCAACGCGAGGTTGTTGCCCCTTCATAACCTACCAATGTGTTTCTTAATTATCCCCCAGCAGTGTTTTCGCCGCTCCCATACCCGCATGGTGCCGCTCGGCCTATGGGAAGCGTGTCGTCTGTGTTACCAGGAGAATGCCAGTGGCCACCCCTTCCCCTAAAAATTCATTTACCCACGAAGAGCTTATCCAAGCAGGTCACGGTAAACTGTTCGACCCCGAATCTCCCCGACTACCTCTTCCCAATATGTTGATGATGGACCGTATCGCCCACATCTCAAAGGAAGGTGGGGCCTATGGCAAAGGGGAAATTGTCGCTGAGCTCGATATCAAGCCCGATCTGTGGTTCTTCGATTGTCACTTTGAGACGGACCCGGTCATGCCCGGTTGTCTGGGCCTGGACGCCATGTGGCAATTGGCCGGCTTCTATATGGGGTGGGCTGGGTATGAGGGCCGGGGACGGGCCTTGGGTGTTAAGGAAGTAAAGTTTACGGGGCAAATTCTGCCCACTGCAAAGAAAGTGACTTACCGCATCGATGTGCGGCGCCTCCTGGCCCTGAAATTGACGATGATCGTGGCCGACGGAAGCGTTGAGGTCGATGGTCGGACCATCTATACCGCGAAAGACCTTAAGGTCGGACTCTTCTCTGATACGTCCGGATTCTAGGTAAACAATAGTTATTCCCGATGCAATATAGCCACCGTGATTCGATGATCGCGGTGGCTTTTTTTGTATGTCGGAGAAGTGTGTTTAATCGGGTGCGGGTGCTCTGTTGCTTTTGCGACCGGACCATTCGACCAGGACAATTCCCAACACGAATCCCACAATGGCGACCGCGAGGACGGGCTTGGGCATTCCCTTTTCTTCAAAAGTCTCCAATTCAAGCAGGGTGCCCACGAAGGCTGGCATACGTTCGGTAGTGAGTAAGATGGCAAAGCTGTTGTTCATCAGGTGAACCAGCATAGCGGCATAGATAGAGCCGGTTCGCAGTGTCAGGTAGGTGAGCACCATGCCGAAAATGGCGATGGGGGGGATGCGGAAGATGCTGATATGGAATATGCCAAAGAGCAGGCCGACCAGGATGACGCAGGGCCAGATTCCCATGCGTGAGCGCATTCCGCTGAGGATTACACCCCGGAACATGACTTCCTCGCAAATCGCGGGGGAGACGGCCGCTACAAAGAGGAGGAATAGCAGCTGGAGCAGGCTGCCATCGCTGCTGAAAAGCTTGGCCATTTCCTCTTCGAATTCGGCGGGTACAGGAAGCACCTGATTAAACCAGAAGCCCATTTGAATGACCAGTAGAATCGAGAAAAAACCCAGCACTATCGAGCCAAGTGCCCCCTGGAAAGACAAGGGGCGGAGGTTCAGCGCCGTCTTAAAGTCGACTTTGGCATACCACAAGAGCAGTAGTATGGGGGCGAGAAGCATGAGCCACTCGGTGATCAGGAGTCCGGGCAGGAGTTTCCAGGCCTGCACGGTACTCCCCACATAAAACAACATGATGAGCATGATGGTGAAAAGGCCCAGGGACATGGAGGCCGTAATGGTGGGGCGCGGTCGAAATTCGCTCCGGCGCCAGGTCAGCGGGAAGCCCTTCTCTTCCGAGAGGACGACTTCTTCGCGTTGAAAAAGCCAGGCCGCAAATTGGAGGGCCAATACAGCGAAGGCCGCCGTGCTGAGGAAGACTGCAAAGGTGGCCTCATACGACGCCTTTCCCGTCATCATATCGCGAAAAAGCAGGATGACGTTGGCAATGGGAATGAACTGGGTGCCGGCACTGAGCTTTACCCCTGGCAGACTGGCAAAGAGGGCTGGCATGGTGATGACCACAAAGAAGGGGGTCACATAGTTTTGGGCCTCCTTGAAGCTCCGGGCGAAGACGGCAATGGCCATCATGATGGCGGAAATGAAGAAGGCGAGGGGAATGAGTATCAGGAAAAAGGTGATGATGGCCGTGGGTGGGAACTGTATCTCAAACTGCACGGCATCGCCGAGGATAGGCTTGAGCTGGTTGGCCATGAATACAAAGGTGGCCGCCATACTGCCGAGGTTCAGCAAGCCCGTCATCATGGCGAGCAGGAAAACGGTCACGAACTTTCCCGTTACGATTTCCAGCTTGGTGGTTGGGGTCGATAACAGGGTCTCGAAGGTGCCCCGCTCCTTTTCACCCGCCGTCACATCGACTGCCGGGTAGAAGGCACCCAGGGCCAACATAACCACCATAATTACGGGGAGTATAGTGCCGAGGGCGTTGCCGGTTGTTTTGGCCGGCGGGGCCACATCTTCCCGCGCAATTTCGAGGGGGGTGATAAACGCCCTATCCAGGTTTTGGTCTGCCAGGCGGGTGTCTAAGAGTGCTTCCCCGTCTTTTTCCAGGCCGCTTCGTACACGTCCGGCGGCATCCATCGAGGTAAACTCGGTTGAGTCAAAAAGGACCTCGACCGTGACCGATTGCCCTGCTGCGAGGGGGGCCGCTACGGGGCCGTCAATTTGGACGATAGCATCAAGGTTTCCCGCGTCTAAATCCGCGGCAGGGGTGTCGGTGTCGACCAATTCGACCATTTCGACATCTTCCAGCCAGGTTTCTACAAGTTCGGGTTCCTCGGTGTCCAGCGCCACGCGGGAGACGGTTTCCTCCAGGGTGGCATGCTGGACCAGAGCACCCTGCAATCCGACGATGAGGAGCATGGGATAGAGCAACACAGGTACCCCAATCATCATGACCAGGGTGCGTTTATCCCGGACCGTGTCCAGCATTTCTTTCTTGAAAATCGTTTTTACGGTACGAAAATTCACGCCCCGGCCTCCACTTCATCGCCGACCAGATTGAGAAAGGTCTGCTGCAGATTAGTCGCGCCTGCCTGCTCGTAGAGCGCTTCCTTGGTGTCTATGGCGAGTAACTCACCATCGTAAATCAGGCCTACCCGGTCGCAGAGGGTCTCGGCCTCGGTCATGTAGTGCGTCGAGAAAATAATGCTGTGTCCGCGCGCTTTTGCATGAAGTATGAAATCGAGAATGCTGCGGCTGGTCATAATGTCGAGGCCCAGGGTGGGCTCATCGAGGATCAGTACCTTGGGATCATGGAGGATGACCCGGGCAATAGACACTTTTTGGGTTTGCCCCGTCGAAAGGGCTTCACAGCGGCGATCGATGAAGGTCGTCATGTCCAGCATCTCGGCCAGTTCGTCAATGCGTGACTGTATCCTGCCGTCGTCCATACCGTATAAGCGTCCGAAGTAAAAGAGCACTTCCGATGCCGTCAGCCGACCGTAGAGCTTGGTGTTTCCAGAAAGAAAACCAATGTCCTTGCGGATATCGTCCTTGGCTTCGTCCGTTCGCACGTCTCCCACCCAACAATGACCGGAGGTGGGGGAGATAATGGTGCCCAGCATACGGAGTAAGGTAGTTTTTCCGGCACCATTGGGGCCGAGTAATCCGAAGACTTCCCCAGGTTCTACCGTAAAGGTAGCACCTTTTACCGCTTCCACGGCCTCACCCCGGGGTGGGAAGAAAACTTTGCGTAAGGATTCAGCGCGTAGCATAGGAAATTCCCTTTCAAACAAGGAGCTAAGCGTGGCAATTTGACGGTGTCAATGTCAAGACAACCCGTGAATGACATCGATTCGCCTTTCGGGTATGGCTGTAGTATATTGGCCAGATGGGTGCGGCGAGTGTGTCGTTACCTGGATTCGTTTGTTTGGAAGGAAGGAGAGCGTTGCGATGTTAAGTCTGGTGTTGTGTCTGACGGGTGCCCTGACGGCGGCCCCGGAGCAGATTGTCCTGGAAGATGCCGAGCAGGTTACGGTGTATTACGAAGAAGGACGCTTCGGTGGCTGGCCGGCCAATCACGGCATCTGGAGCTGGGGTA
>JAUIMA010000495.1 GCA_030432675.1 Candidatus Hydrogenedentota bacterium
ACCCGCGCTATAAAGCACAAAGGGGTCCAGGAAGTAAACGACGCGGTCGGTGGTATTGCCCGCCTCGAAATAACGCTCCAGGTAGAAACGGGCGGGCGTGATGCCGCCCCCCTGGGGCAGGGCCATGTTGAAGACCGTGCAGTCCAACGCGGTCTCCATCGCCGCGTGGTGTTCTTCAAAGCGGGAAAAGAGATAGGTGCGTGACGTGCCCAGCAGGACCAGGTCACGATGGGCCGATTGGGGCATCGTAAGGAGAACCGAATCGGTTTCCCACGGCACCTTCGTCAGCGTGGCGGCATGGGCATAGAGTAGCAGGAGGGCCAGTAGTCCGTTAAGTATACCGAAGGCGAACCCTTTGAGGAGCAGTTGCTTCATGGGGTTCAATCGTCCGCCTTAGCCTGGTACTGTTCCGACTCACCCGGCGCAATCGACAGGCTTGTCCACCGATCGCCACGGTGCATTCGGGCAAGGTAAACCAGTTGTCCCACGTGGTATCCGTAGTGGCCCAACTGGCGGTTGATCGCGTCCACCACCGTTAGCGATTGTCGGCGAATGGTCACGGTGCGGGTCAGGTCTTCGGCTTCCAGCTTCGCCAGCGTATCCAATAAAACGTTCCAGCCCGCCTCCCAGTGGGCTCTCAGTTCTTCGGGTGTCTGCTCCGTCCGTGCCTCGAATTCCTGATCGCGGAAACGGTCCGCTTTTTCGCCATCGCTCGTCAGAAAATTGGTCCACCGGGAACGCATGTTGCCGCTGACATGTTGAATGATGACGGCGATGCTGTTTACGCCACCGGAGGGGACCTTATGCCATTCCTCTGACTCCAACGGGTCAAGTGCCCCGTCGCCCAAGGCCTTCAACTTGCGAAAGCGGGTTCGGTAGGAGTTCAGTAAGCATTCCGCAAGTTGCGCGTTGCTATTCATCATCCGTGCCCATTTCGATGGTGCCCATTGGTGCCTGAGAGAAAGCGATGGAGAGACGTTTTCGGTTTCGGGTCGGTATCATGCTGTTCCGCCACGTGGGCCTGAATCACGGCCAACTGACTTTCCGTGGTGGTGCCGGGACCAGCGGGGACCCAATGGATGCGGGGGTCCGCGCGGAACCAGGTGAGCTGGCGTTTGGCATAGCGGCGGTGATGCAACTGGGCGGCGACGATGGCCTCATCCAGACTTTTTTCGCCGCGCAGATGGGCGGCAATCTCCCGGAATCCGAGGGCCTTGAGCCGCTCAAGATGGGGTCCATAACCGCGGTCGAGCAATTGTTGCACCTCTTCCACCCAACCCCCATCGATCATCTGGAGGACCCGCCGGTTGATGCGGTCATAGAGGTCTTGACGGTCGGGGTAGTCCAAGGCGAACTGCAGACAGGGCAGGGAAGGTGTGCGGGCCCGATGCTCCCGGTGGAGCTCGCTGTAGGGGCGTCCGGTGAGTTCATAGACCTCCAGCGCGCGGACGATTCGGACGAGATCATTACTGCTGGTGATGCGTTGGGCATACTCGGGGTCCACCTCGCGTACCCGTTCCAGGAGATGCTCATTGCCCAGTCGCCTGGCTTCCGCCTGGAGGCGTGCACGGATGGCGGGGTCTTCGCCGGGTCCATCAAAGATGCCATCAATGAGGGCGCTCACATACATGCCCGAGCCGCCGACGGCCACCGCAGGTAGCCCTTCCTCCTCAAGCAGGGCCAGACGCGCACGGGCCATGCCCTGATAGGTGCCGGCCGTGATTTCCTCATCGGGCTCCAGGAAGCCCACAAAATGATGGGGGATTCGGGCGCAATCCGCGACCGAAGGAGCCGCCGTTCCGATTTCCATGCCACTGTAAAACTGCATGGAGTCCACGGAAACAATTTCTGCGCCTTGTGCTTCTGCCAGTGCCAGAGCCAGCGATGACTTGCCCGAGCCCGTGGGCCCCACCACGGCAATCAGCGGGACGTTCGGCCCACTCATTGGATCCTCCGGAAGCTCTTCTCCATTTGATTCTGGGTGAGTTCCACGATGATGGGGCGACCGTGGGGACAGGTATAGGGAGGCCGAAGGCGTTCGAAGCCTTCGAGGAGACCGCGCCGCTCCTGGGGGGTCAACGGGTCGCCCGCCCGCACCGATGCCTTGCACGCCCGGGTTGCGAGACGGAGGGTGTCGGACAAGACCTGACCCCGATCAAAGAGATCGCCCTGACCCAATTCATCGAGGATGTGATAGACCAAATCGCGCACCTTGCCGTCTTCGTAGAGGTGGCAGATGGCCGTGACCTGGAAGGTGTTACCGCCAAAAGGCTCGAGTTCAATGCCCACATCGCGGAAGAGCTGGAGGTTCGTTTCCACCAGGCGGACCTGCGAGGGTGCCACTTCAATGACGATGGGCACGGCGAGTTGCTGGGATTCGTAGGTGTTGTCTTCCAACTCGGAGACGAGGCCGTCGTAGTTCAGACGCTCGTGAAGGGCGTGCTGGTCGATGATGAGCAGACGATCGTCGCCCGGTACGAGGAGATAGGTGTCGAAAACCTGGAGCGGTGCGTCGGTCATACCTCCTACGGGGCGATATACCGCCTCGGGGATAATGCGTTCAATGTCGTGTTTTTCCACGAAACCCGGCAGGTCATGTTGCTGGGCCACGGGCTCCGGTGCCGGCGTGGGTTTCGCTGTGGGAACGGGGGCGGCATTGGGTTCCGGTTCAGGCATCGTGGAAGTTTCGGGCGTCTGAGGCGACCGTTCTTCGACCGTCGAAGGGGCTTCACGGGTCGGCGGGGTCGCTTCCACGGGCGATGTAGGTGCCGTGGGCGGGGGCGTTGGTGTCGGGGGCACCGGTGTCTCGGTCGCGCTGGATGGGGCCGTTGCCACGGCAGGGGAGACCTTATTCGCTTCCACTTCCGGCGGGGCCGAGGGGGGCTCAGGCGTCAGTTGGGCCTGCTGGGGCCGTGCGACTTCCGGCGTGGTCACGATGGACGCCTGATCCTCTGCCAGGGCCTGGCGCACGATATCGCGCACCGCATCGCGGGCTACCCGTTCATCCCGGAAACGAATTTCACGCTTGGCCGGATGAATGTTCACATCCACATAACGGGGATGGGTCTCCAGCATCAACACCCCAATGGGGTGACGGCCAATCGTCACCAGCCCGCGGTAGCCATCTTCGAAGCCATATTGCAGGGAACGGTTGATTACCGGCCGGTGGTTCATAAAGAAAAACTGATGGGAGCGGACCGAGCGGGTGAGCCCGGGGCGGCCCACGACGCCGTGGAGGCGGAAGCCAGCCTGCTCTCCCGATATCTCCACCATGTCACGGGCGAAGTTAAGGCCCCAAATGAGGGCGACCCGTTCCTTTAAACTTGCGTGGGCGGGGATATCCAAGAGCATCTTGTCGTTGTGGATAAACTGAAAGCCGACGCCCGTGCGCGCCAGGGCGTGCCGCTGAACCGCGTCAATACAATGGCCCAACTCGGTGGTCAGCCCCTTGAGGAACTTGGCACGGACCGGCGTGTTGAAATAGAGGCGGTTGACCGTGATACGGGTGCCCGGTCGGGAGCCAATCTGCTCCACATCGCGGAGGATGCCCCCATCAATGCGGATGCGAGTGCCGCTGTCATCTTTCGCACGGCGGGTCACCAGCTCAAAGCGGGAGACCGATGCAATACTCGCCAGGGCTTCCCCGCGAAAACCCATGGTGGTCACATCTTCCAGATCCTCTGCCGAGCGGATCTTGCTGGTGGCGTGGCGCTCAATGGCCAGCAGCGCATTCTGTTCGGACATGCCATGGCCGTCGTCAATAACTTCAATGAGCCGTCGGCCTGCGGCAACCACCCGGACCGTGATACGCCCGGCGCCCGCGTCCAGCGCATTTTCGACCAATTCCTTCACCACCGACGCGGGCCGTTCCACGACTTCTCCTGCGGCGATTTTATTGGCCACATCTTCGGGTAACACGCGTACGGAGGCTATAGCGGTAGAAGTGCTCACGGGATTCCTTCTGGGTACCAGGTTGTCAGTATACAGCCCTTATATTAGCACGGCGCGACGACCAAAATCGTATCGGAAACCCGGGCCTTGGCGGAGGGCTCCACGGCGGGCGTCCGGAAAGGCTCCGTTAACAGGCCGGGGGGGATGGCCGGTGTGCCGTCTCAAGAGACTGGATAATCGGGAACAGATTTCCACATAATTCTCGTGAGGTGCGGAAAAGTTGTCAACTCTACAGAATGTTGGTGTCTGAATATCATACGCCCTTGTACCACAACATTTTGTAGTACTTCCTATTCTGCTTTTGGAGATGGGAACGGGTATACTACGCAGGGGAGGGGATTGAGACGTGGGCGAAAACCGCCCGTGTCACGGATTGGGAACCTGTAGAGAGCGATGGAAGCGAGTAGTAACGATTCGTGTTTGCACGTCCGTTTTGAGCGACGGGCGGCGGAAACACCGGATGCGTCCGCCCTGACATGTTCGGGGGAGACGCTGACCTATGCCGAGCTGAATAAACGCGCCAACCAGTTGGCCCGTCATCTTCAGTCCATGGGGGTTGGCCATGAAGATTTGGTGGGCCTCTGCCTCGACCGCAGCATTGATACGGTGGTATCTATCCTTGCGGTCTTAAAAGCCGGCGGGGCCTACGTGCCCATGGATCCTTTTTATCCGGCCGAACGGGTGCGCATGATTGTGGAAGAGGCCCAGTGTAAGGTGGTCGTTCTTCATGAGGCCCAGACGGATCGCTTCGCCGACGAGCAAGACGTAGCGTTGGGCGTGCTCGATGGGGAAAAAACCCCGTGGGATGGC
>JAUIMA010000496.1 GCA_030432675.1 Candidatus Hydrogenedentota bacterium
ACCTGACGCGTATCTCCCACATCGATATCGAAGGAATCGGTACCCACTTCCCCACCGCCAACGTGGTGGATGACGTGTTGACCTATGGCCAGATTAAGGCCTTCAAGCAATTGCTGAAGCGCCTCGAAAAAGATGGGACGCCCTATGAAATTGCCCATACGGCCAACAGCGCCGGTACGGTGAATTATCCCAGTGCCCTGTTTAACATGGTGCGGGTGGGAATCATGACCTACGGCGTCTGGCCTACCGATCAGCCACCGGCCGCCACCTTGCTCAAGCCGGTCTTGCGATGGGAAACGACGGTGGCGCAGGTGCGGGAAGTTGCCGCTGGCGATACAATTGGTTATGGGCGAACCTATACCACGGCGACCCCCATGCGGGTTGCCATGTTACCCATCGGCTATGCCGATGGCTACCCTTATCACCTGTCCAACAAGGGAGAGGTGTTGATCCGTGGCGTGCGGTGTCCGTTGCGGGGCACGGTGTGTATGGACCAGATTGTGGTGGATGTCACGGGCGTGCCCCGGGTGGAAGTCGGTGACACGGCGGTGCTGGCGGGTGGTCACGGCGAAGATGCCATTACGGTGGCGGAGTTGGCACACCACGCGGGAACTATCCCCTATGAAATCCTGACAGGAATTGGCCGGCGGGTGCCGCGCATCTACGAGGGCTGAGGCAAACGGGCCCCGGAAATGAGGTTGGCATGGCAGAATTACACTTGGTGGACGGTTACAACGTCCTGCATAAGTGCCGTTGGCTGAAAGGCCTGCTGCGCCAGGATCTGGAGACCGCCCGGGAAGCCCTGATTGATAAGGTCGCCCACTTTTGCGTCCAAACCGGCACCCGCGTCACCATCGTCTTTGACGGAAGGGGCCGTCAGGTTTCGGAGCGCGTCGATCACAACCGCAGTGTGGGTTCCCTGGAAGTGTTGTATTCTCCCGCACAGTTGACGGCCGACGCGGTGATCGAGCGAATGGTCTATGAGACGCCCCAGAAGATGGATGTGGTGGTGGTGACGAATGACCGGGGCGTGCGTGATCTGTGCCGGGGTATGGGGGCCCTGGTGATGGATGCGGGGAATTTTCTGAACAGCATCCAGGAGTCTCGCCAGGATACCAGCGAGGCGCTGCAACGAACCCGGCAGGTGAAGCCCCATCATCTTGAAGACCGCCTCGACGAGGATGCCCTGGCCCTGTTGGAAAAATTGCGCAAGAAGCTCTGAGGATCCTGATCGGAATCGAATGCCCCGCGCGATGTTCGTGGTCCCTTCTGGGGCGGCATTCCAACGAGTTCGTTTCACCGCGCTTCTCCGTGCCACGCGATGCCAAGTATAACGAGGTTTCGTGTGCGTGGAGGATAAGAATACTTTTTCCCAACCGCCGCATAGGGTGAGGGCGTCCAATACGACACGGACTGAAGGACGCCCGAGTTGGGTCATCCACGATGGTTCTGGGTTTACAGCGCTCCATGCACACGAAAACTCGCGGAGCTCGTCATCGCGTGGCACGAAAATAGTCTGACGGGCTCGGAGGAATCAGGGTACGATGCCAGGGCGCTCGGGGGAGGCGCTGGTTTCCGGCTGTACGTCGATGCTCACCAATTCCCACCCGTCTTTGGCGCTTCCGGTGAGTGTGGCCGTGTATCGGTGCGGATAACTGCGGCCCAGGGGATCCACGAAGTCCACGTCCCCCTTAAATTCAATGGTGTCGTTGATCCACTGATGCCAGGAGTCGCGGCAATAGACGGCGGCAATGGCGGGTTCGTTGCTGCGCTGGTCGAGGTGGTCCCGCACAAAAGCATAGGCGCTGGCCCGCTCTTTCTCCGCCAGGTAGGCCTGTAGCCGCGCTTCTCCATCGTCCTGTCGCTCGATGCGATCCAAGGCCGGAATCTCGTCCTGAGAGAGAATGACATAGGAAATACCGGTGAAGGCGCCGAGTAGGAGGATCGCGAGGAACACCACCTGAAGCAGGCGATCCTGGCGATCGGGGCTTGGGGGTATGCCTGCGGCTAGCACGGGGGTCTCCTGAACAACACGATGGTATCTACTGGTTCGATTCAAGCAGATGGACCATTATTACAGCAACCTGAATTGCCTAAGTTACTGAGGTTTACTCCCCTCCAAGGAGGGGAATTCAATACCAATTTTTCCACAGGTTCATGCGAACTTGAATGTCCACCATTCTAATTCGCACCACTACGTTTCGGCGCGTGTCTGGGGGGCCTGCGAGCTGAACGCACGAAAGGCCCCGGCGGTTACCATTGCCACGAGTATAGCACCCGCGCCAAGTTGGTAGACAGCGCCCTGGTCCGCCAGGAGTTCCCGCATCAAGAGGGAAAGGGCCAACACGGGCACGGTGACCAGCAGGAGGAGGTTGCACGTGGGGCGTGTCGGGCGCAAGGCGTGAAGAGGAAGGTGTCCAAGATGCGTTTGGGTTGCCTGGGCGGTTGCGACCGCGCCCACCACGAAACTGAGTGCGAACGCGAGGCTGATACCCGGGAGGCCCCAAAACGCCATCCCCATCGGTGCGAGCAGGGCGAAGCTAACAAGTCGAAGGGTTACGGTGGTCAGGTAACGGCTGTGTCGCCCGAGCGCAAAGAGTACACGACAGCCCAGGGCCTCCAATACCCATGCCGGAATGGCGAGTCCATGGCCCAGTAAGAGGGCGGCCGTCTTGTCGGCGTCGAGGGCATCAAAGTGCCCCCGGGTCAGGAGGGTGTCGACGAGGGCGCTTCGAAAGACCACGATCCAGATGCTGACAGGCAGGGCCAGGAGACAGAGGGCGAGGGCGGCACGGTGGAAGGTGTGGCGGAGTTCTTCCAGCTTTCGGTGGGAGGCGAGTTGGGCGGCGAAGGGAAAAAGGGTACTGAAGAGGATCAGGTCCAGTACGCCCACCGGAATCTGGGCAATGGCATAGCTGTAGTTTACCTGGGATAGGGCTCCGCTTTCGTAAAAGGATGCGAGGATCACGATGAGCACCACCTGGGCCTGTTGCACGCCGTTCAGGAGCAGCAATGGTGTCATGAGACGGCTGAGATATCGTCCGGGGAGTTCCGAAAAGGGTGCGCGGGGCGATAGCTTGAGCACCCTTCGTCCGAGGAGCCCTTGAATGAGCAGGAGCACGACGAACGCGGCGGGCAAGGCAATGGCGACGGGGGTGATGCCCATGTGTTCCGGTGCCCAGAGTAAGGTGGCGAGCAAGATGCCGCTGATGACGAGACCGTCGAGGGATGCCGCGACATAGCGGGACTGGCAGGCGTTCCAGGCCTTGAGGCACGAGGCCGGTACCGCATAGAGGATGGTCCAGGCGGTCACGACTTGCAGTTGGGTCGCGATGAACTGGGTCGGTGCGTCGGTGCCCCGACCGAGGAGGGCGACGACGTGGGCGGCTCCGACGTACAGGAGCGCTGCGAGGGTGGCCGCACCGAAGAAAAAGATAAGCAGGAGGGTGCGAAAGAGGGCATCGTTTTTTTCGGGACGGCGCAGCAAGGGGACCAGGGTGTTGTAGATGACGCTGTCGAGTATGAGGTAGACCGCGAGGGGGACGGTCTTCGCCAGGAGGTAGGCATCGGTGACCTGCCCCGCGCCAAAGCGGTAGGCGAGGAGGATGCCGCCAACGGCTCCCATGATCTTGCTGGCAACGCCGATGAGGCCTACCCACATCATGGGGCGTAGCAAGGGCTTCAGCGGCATGATGGTATCTCCTTTGTAGGAGAAAGAGCGATACCACATAACCAGAAAAGGGGACCGGCTATTAAGGTGACGATAAAGGTTCCGGTGGCAAGACTGTGTACCATCATGGCTACGCACCCGGCGAGGGTTCCCGTGGCCAGGGGGTTGTGGGGTGCCCGGGCATGGTGGAGCGCGCGCAGGAGCAGCGCCAGGAAGAGGAGGAAAAGGAGCAGGCCGATGAAACCCGATTCGGCGAGGGTCATGAGGTAGTAGTTGTCGTAGTAGGAGCGGTGACGGGCTCCGGCTCCGAGGCCGAAGAGGGGATAGTCTGCCACGGTGCTGAGGGCGCTCTTCCAGGCGACCAAACGATCGTACATGGAGCTGCCCGGGGCGCTGATGCGATACCACAGAGTGGGGGGGATGGCGAAAAGACCGATGACCGCAACCGGCGGCGTCCACCAGCGCAGGGGCGGCACATAGAGGAGAATCAGGAAGCCGACACCGGACACCCAGGCCATCAGTCCCGAGCGCGATAGCGTGGGCAGGAGGGCCAGGGTCGCCAAACAGGCCAACGCCATCCCCAGCACGCGATAGCGGGCCTGGGTTGCGAGGGCGAGCCCGGTGGTGGTGGCGAGGGCCAGGAGTCCGCCCGCGTGGTTGGCCTGACCAGGGTAGAGGCCCCGTTCGAAGGTGCGGTAGCGCACGCCGGGCACTTCATAGTAGGGCCATATTGATTCGGCCAGGCCATAGGCGGCGAAGGCGACGAGGGGTACGGTCCACGCATAGATGGCGTAGCTGCCCAGACGGGGCGCGAGGGCATAGGCGACGACGAAGAGGGCATACCAGGTGAGCCACTGGGCGAGGTAGAGGAGGGCTGACGTGGGGGTTTCCAGGGTGCCCTGGGCGGTGCCCGCGAGCATACTGAGGGGCAGGGCTGCCAGCGCCAGAAGAAAGGCCGTGTGGGCCGGTGGCGTGCGAACGGTGTCGTTACGGGCAAAGAGCAACGCGCAGACCATGCCGCCGATGGCCGCCTGGTCGAGACGGAAAAACAGGAGTTCATCGCCCAGGGTCATGACGGGAATACGGGGGA
>JAUIMA010000497.1 GCA_030432675.1 Candidatus Hydrogenedentota bacterium
GGCGTGGGGCAGCTTCGACGAGCAGGTCGGGGTCGCTGCGGCGCCGCCCCATCGCACCATCGCCGAGTCGACCACACCGATCGCGCTCGCCGATGTCCAGATCGAGGGTGGGGGAGAGGTCCGTCACGCCCCATTGGGTCTGCATGCCCTGACCGTCGCAGAGGGCCGCATAGACAAAGTTAAAAAACGGGTTCTTTTCCTGGCGAACGATCTGCCAATAGTAAAAGATAGAATTCTGGAACATGCGGAGGACTTCAGGGTCCTTCTCATAGCGAATCAGATTGTAATAGTTCATGAAGGCCATCTTGTCATCAAACTGGACGTGGGAGCCCGGCCCGGCCTGAAGTTTCGGCATGACCATGCCATTCAGGGCGTAGTAGTGATTCTCCACGAGGTCCATGAAGACATCCCGGTATTTCTGCTCCCCCGTCACGTGGTGCGTTACTGTGAGATAGGTCAGGAGGCTCAGGGAGTTCAAGCCCCGTTCCGTCCACCAATTTGGGTCTCCGTTGAGGGATTCCGGGCTGAAATTGCCCCAGCGCGTGGGCGTGCCATCATGGTCCACCAGGCGGAAATCGTTGTCGATAAGGTGATCCATGACCCGAGCGCACACTTCCCGAACCTGTGCCTTCTCCGCATCGGTCTTCGCGACGTGATCGTAGTAGAGGGCGTACATCAGGAAGTGTCCATCGAGTTCATCGGAGCTCGCATCCGTTTTCCAATACCACTTGCCGTCACCACTGGTGGGCCAGCGGGGGATAAGGACCTTCCAGAGGGCGTCGCTTTCTTGCTTTTTTCGGTCACGCTCGGGGCTATCGTGCTCATTAGGATTCCGGCCATCCGTTGGCAAGATGGAGCGGGCGATAAAACCTGGAGGCGCGGGATTTGATCCCGACTGGGTCACTTCGCTTAGAAAGGCGAGGGCTTCAAAGGCCTTTGTGGCCCGCTCCTTGGCTTTGGCGGAACCGGTGGCACCGTAGGCCAGGCATTCTGCCGCGCCATAGAGTCCGGTGTATTGCCCGTCATTGTCCGTGTCGTGCTGGTTCCATTTGGACGTGTCGCCCGCCGTTTCCAGGGTTACGCCGTTGATGTATTCAAATTCGGTCCGGCGACCGAAGCGGTCAATTTCGGACTCGAAGTATTCGGCCTTCTCCGCAAAAGTCATGTCCTGAAAATATATACGGCTGACCCCGCCAGCGGTGGCAATCCAGGCACCATCATCGGTGGCCACGATGTCCCGGACCGCATTGTTCGGCAACCAACGCTTGCCCGCACGGTACGCCCAGTGTTCCCCATCATAGTGGATTGCGCCGTTGCCCGTACCGAGCCAGAGACGTCCGTTCGAGGCCACATCCGCCGCCGTGAAGTCATTGTAAGGCAGGCCGTCGTGACCAGCCGAAAGCCGCCAGTCTCCATCCGCACCCTGTTGCGCCACCCCCTGGGGGGCCGTAAGGAGGAGGTGACCGGCGTCATCCAGTAACACACTCCGGGCATCCACCATACCCCAACTTTCCGTTTCGTGTGTCGGCAACAGCCGTTGCCACTCCATTCGCTTATGGGCCTTTGCAAGACCTTGGTCCCCACCCGTGTAAAAGAGCCCACGTTCTTTCAAGATATAGGCACCGAAAGGGGTGGAAACGATAGTGTGCCCTGACGCATTGACGGTCACATCACGAATCTCGTCCACCGGATTGCGGTGTTCGTCGAAGACGTTTATCCGGTGCGTCGCGCCATCGGATAGGGAAAACAAGCCCTTATTGGTGGCCACCAGAAGTGACTGCGCCGGTTGGTGCGCCGTATTGACGGTATCGAAGTGGAGGCTGTTGGCCGACGCGGGTAACGCATCGGTCAATAGGTCCAGACTTCCTCCTGTGAGGCGATAGACATGGGTCGAAGCGGCAATATAGAGGTCAACATCCGTGGCCAGCAGGGCATGGATGGGCTTCGGCGAGTCTGGCACCGTCTGCCACCCCGTGCCGTCCCACTGGGACAGGCCCTTTGCGGTGCCCGCGTATACAGTACCATCTGTCGTGATTGCCATAGCCCGCACATCATCCGATGGCAATCCATCCACCGTGGTGTAGGCCTTGCTCATCTCCTGGGGGTAGGAACGGATTTCCAGGCGTTTGTCACTTTGAAGGGGCGCGCCTTCGGCAACGTGGGCGATAAGGAACAGCGCGAATAAAACGAGCGGTGTTTTCAGCATAGAAGAACTCCTGGGGCATGGGCAACAATAGGGGATGGGGGTAACCGAGTGTAGTTACTATAACGAGTGACTCGGACTGGATACAATGGCGGTGCGGCCGTACGCTAGCATTTGATAGGGAAGCCAAACCGAATCCCAAGGAGTCTTGGCCTCAACAAAAAATCGAGACCAAGGCTGGGTTCGCATAGCTTCGCTAGGGATGCTTGTTCTCCGTTGATAAAATGCGCCGGTACCCACGTTTGCCAATGTGGGATAGACTTCCAGCCTGTCCTGTCCCTCCCTCAATCCCTCCATCGGAGGGTGACGCAACGACGTCGCTGTACCGTGGGAATTTGGGTTCATGACGCCCACTTTGCGCCCTGTTTTGATGTTGATTCGTGCGCGGTCCAGCGGTACACTAGCACGGTGGCGCATTGAGCATGTGCCTTGCAGCAGACGAAGCGGAATCAAAGGGGTGCGCGTGAGAATATTGCGATTTATTTTCGTGGGGATTTGTATTTGGGGCGTCGGTGTTCAACTTTTTTCTGCGGTGCGTGACAATTCGGCGGTGAACACGGACCGATTGGAAAGACAGACGGAAAGCCGCGGTGAGCGGCAGGCCCGACTGGAATCCCTGGGGCTGGCACAACGCTACGAAGTGCACTCCCTGATCGGAAATCGCCGCGACGCGTTATTTGTGGAGCAGGATTTCGAGCAGATCGAGGCTTGGCTGGAATCGCTGTATGCCCAATCCGACGACCCCTACTTGGCGCACAACTACTATCGCAGTATGTTCAAACTGATTGAAATCCGCCATGGATTGTCGCCAGAAGCAATGGACGGCGTGTTGAAAGCGTGGATAGCACGGGACCCGGAGGCCTATCGTCCCCATTTTTTGCGCGGCCGTTTTCTAATCGAATATGGCTGGCATGTCTCTCCACTTCCCTACGGGAAAAAGGTACGCTTCAAGGCAAACGAACTTTTTCTGGAAGCGGAAGCCGAATTGGCTCTGGCCGAAGAAGCCAACAAAGACGATCCGAACGCGGCGGCTGCGCAAGTCATTGTGGCGTTGGGCCTGCGACGTGGAATGGCATCGGTCGATGCGGCTTTTCAACGGGCCATCGAGGCAGATCAAGACAACCTGATTGCCCGCTACAACCGTCTGCACGCCGTACTGCCGAAGTGTGGCGGCTCGTGGGAGGCCGTGGACGAGGCGGTAGAGGAAGCGAAGCGAGCGAGTGTGGCTTTTCCTATGCTGAATATTATGGCGCGCTACAGCGCCTTTGAAATGCAGACTCGCGGTCGTTCCTACGTGGATTTCCACGACTCATGGGAAACACAAGTGAGTTTTGCCCATCCCTACATGGGGCAACTGGACCGCAATGAGGGAGACCTGATTCTCTTGTGCAACGCCGCACGTTATGCGAGCAAAGGACGGGAGTTTGCTCTGGCGGAATCGTTTTTTTCGGAAATTGGTGACCGATTTTACATCGATAGCAATTTCAAAGATTTGATGGAGTTCAATGATTATCGCGCCTGGACGCATGCCAAGGTGGCACGTACGCAAGAAGAACCCCTGAGGTCGGAATTGCTTGAGCGCGCGCTGGAAATCGCGCCCACGCATTATTACACAAATTACGCCATGGGGGTGGAGAAATTAGCTGCAGCGGACCTGGATTCGGCAGATACCCATCTGACCCGGTCTCAAGAGCGCAATCCGGATTATGGCCCGGTTTATGTAGGCCTTGCTGAATTGGCGCAGCGAAAAGGCGATACGAATGGGGCCGAGGTTTACGCGCGGCGGGCCCTGAAACAAGGGGTCTCGGGCGTATTGGAAGCACAAGCCCGAGAAATTCTTGATAACTAATCGGCAGTAAGGGTGAAAAATATTATTCCCGGAAACATGACACCGGGACAGCAGGAGGGCTTTTTAGGTGGACGACGACAGCGTATCTCCAATTCTCATCCTATTACTCTGCGCAATCGTGGGGCTGGTGCTGATGGTGGGTCCAGTGGTGATGGTCTGGGAGCATTTCGGCGCCGTAACGGGGTTAGGTGTGGAACAGGTTGAGGGACCCGAATATCACCAACGCCAGGCGGATGCCGAATCGGAGCGTCAAGAAGACCGTGACCGTGTGGCTATGGAATTGGATCTTTTTCAACGTTACACCATTGTGCCCCTGTTCGGCGATGGTCCCGACGTCCTCTATGGGCAGGGAGACTTCGATTCGATAGCCGCCCGACTGGAATCCCAATATGCATTGCGCGCCGATCCGATGGCGGCACACACCTATACCCGTAGCCTTCAGGTGTGTGCCGATATTCATCATGGCGATGACCCGGAGGCAAAACTGGCCATCCTCGATGCCTGGGTTGCCGCCCGCCCCAATGACTACCGGGCGCGCCTGGTGCGAGGGAAATTTCTCACGGACTACGCGTGGTATCACCGGGGTAATGGTTGGGGGAACACAGTGGCCCCCGAATCACGGCAACTGTTCCAGTCCTATTTACAACGGGCAAAGCAGGAGCTTGAGTCCGCCCATCAGATGAACCCGGGCGATCCCAATGCATC
>JAUIMA010000498.1 GCA_030432675.1 Candidatus Hydrogenedentota bacterium
AGTGCCGACAAGCGCGCCCGCCCCTCCGGTGGCGGACAGCCCCACGCCCCCTGCTCCCCCTTCCGTGCCCCAGGCCCCTCAGTTGCCCCGCTCAACCCGTCCCATCCCCACTACGCCAGTAGAAGAAGCGCCGCTCGCCCTGCCCGAAGGGGTGGATGAGAACAGCACGATTCGCCTGGCCCTGGTAGGTGATATCATGTTGAGCCGCAACGTGGCGCGGGATTTGGCTGCCCGCAATCTCGATTACACCTATCCCTTTCAGGCCACGGCGCCCATGCTGCGCACGTCGGACGTCGTCTTTGGCAATCTGGAGAGCCCCATATCAGGTCGGGGCGAACAGCTGGACAAGAAGTACGTTTTTAACGCGGCCCCGGAGTCGGTGAAAGGGCTGGTGGCGGGTGGTTTTGACGTGGTCTCACTGGCCAACAATCACACGCTGGACTTTGGCACCATTGCCCTGGAAGACACGCAACGTATCCTGGCGGAGGCGGGCATTGGAGAGATTGGAATTGCGACGGGCGATGCGGCACAGACGCCATTCATCATCGAGCGGAAGGGAATTCGGGTGGGATTCCTGGCCTATGCCGACCACGAAACCCCCTTTGCGTATGCCAAGGAGTTCCTGCCTTTTGCGACGGGGCCGGCGAAGGCCCTTAAAGAGTCCATTTCGCGAGATATCGCGACGCTGAAGTCCCGGGTGGATATCGTGGTCGTCTCGTTACATTGGGGTATCGAGTACGAAGATGTGCCCAATGCGCGCCAGATTGAGCTGGGCCAGTTTGTCATCGACGCCGGGGCTCACATTGTGGCGGGCCACCATCCCCACGTGCAGCAGGATGCGGCCTGGTATAAAGACGGGCTGATTATTTACAGCATGGGCAACTTCGTCTTTGACCAATGGTCCCGACCGAAGACCCGAATCAGCCGCTTGTATTCGGTTACGGTAACGAAAGATGGCCCCATCCATGCCCAGTATCGGCCCCTTGAACTGGTCGTGAAAGATTGGCAACCCCGCCCCACGGGGCCCAACTACGTTCGGGTGCCCCGTCCGCAGGATAACTGAGCGCGGGGGCAACTCGGGAGGGGAAAACGAAAACGGGGGCACAGCACACCCCACCTGTCTTGCTGTCCCGAGGGGCAGTGGGAGGAGGGTGCTGAAAAAGCCTGTAAAGGCGATGACCTACTTGTAACGGTAGGTGATACGGCCTTTGGTCAGGTCGTAGGGGGACATTTCCAAGGTCACGCGGTCACCGGGCAGGATGCGGATATAGAATTTGCGCATTTTGCCGGAGATGTGGGCCAGTACCATGTGGTCATTCTGAAGCTTGACACGAAACATGGCATTGGGAAGGGGCTCCACGACGGTGCCTTCTACTTGGATGGATTCTTCTTTCTGCATACGGTACGCTGTTAAACCTTTTGCTTGTTAAAGCCGTTTGATGATACCCTGATGGCACCTGCTTCTCGTGAATACAGTATTCTTTCACGAGCACAGTCCGTATGAATTCTACCACAGGACGGCCCCTTTGTTACAAGTGGCGATTTCTGCCCTGTTACTTGCCCCCACTCTCATCGCCTCATAGCCCATTCCGGGGCCTTGCATTCCCTGTAATCCTTCCGTATTATCCCTCCAGCCTATTTACCTGGAAGGAACTCCCCCCATGCTCACCAGTGCCCTTTTCGTCGTTGTTTCGGCTTTGACCGCTCCTGCCCCGATTGCCGACCTGAGTGAGGCCGCCAATGCCCTCCTCGCCGGCCTTTCTGACGAGCAACGGGCCATAACCGTGTATGACTTTGACGCCGAAGAGCGTTGGGACTGGCATTTTGTACCCCGGAAGCGCCCGGGGCTCTCTTTCAATGAGCTTGAAGAGTCCCAATACCCCCTGATCCTGAATCTGCTGCGGGCTGGTCTGAGCGAAGGGGGCTTTGAAACGGCGGAAACGATCCGCGCGCTGGAGGGCATCCTGCGCATCATCGAAGGCCCCGGGGCGACCCACCGTGACCCGTTGGACTATCACGTTTCGATCTTTGGCACGCCCGACCCGGCCGGTACGTGGGCCCTCCGTTATGAAGGCCACCACTTGAGTCTCCATTGGACCATTGTTAAGGGGAAGGCTATCGCGTCTTCCCCCCAGTTTCTCGGCGCCAACCCGGGCACCATCCCCGAGGGGCACGACCGCGCGGGACACCGTACACTGGGCGCACTGGAAGACCTGGGTCGCGCCTTTATCAATACCTTGAGTGTCGCGCAGCGGGCTGAGGCGATCATTGACCCCGAGGCCCCCCGAGACATCCTGAGCGGAACGGACCGGGACGTCATCGTCCAGGAGGACCTGGGCATTCCGTATCGTGCGCTCACCGAGGCCCAGCAGGCGCAATTCCTGGGGCTCATCGAAGCCTATGCGAACATACAACGTCCGGAGATTGCCGCCCAGCGCCTGAGCCGTATCCGCAAGGCGGGACTGGACGCGGTGAAGTTTGCCTGGATGGGCCCCATCGAGATGGGTGCACCCCACTACTACCGCATTCAGGGGAAGACCTTCCTGATTGAGTATGACAATGTCCAAAATAACGCCAAGCACCCCCACGCAGTCTGGCGCGATTTTCATGGGGACTTCGGCAAGGATTTGCTCAAAGAGCATTACGCGCTTCATCCCCATCAATAGCCGCGGTGCCTTTTCCGGCTTCCCGTAAGGGGTCTCATATTTTTTACGCTGGAACGTCTCTTCACTTTTCCTTTATTATGGGGGAATAGTTTCCTAACCGTGGAAGGAAGAGCCGCATGAAGTTGAATCCAGAAATCTTTCGGGAATATGACATCCGGGGCATCGCCGGAAAAGACCTCGACGAGACCACCTATGAGACCCTGGGCAAAGCCTACGCCGCCTATATGCGTGGCAAACGCAAGCACAATACCGTCGTCGTTGGTCGCGATGGCCGCTTGACCGGTAAGGCCTATTCGCGCGCCCTTATCGATGGCCTCGTCTCCTGTGGCATCAATGTGATCGACATCGGCGAAGTGCCGAGCCCCGTCCTCTATTTCGCCCTCAACACGCTCAAGGTGGATGGTGGCCTGATGCTGACAGCCAGTCACAATCCCAAAGAGTACAATGGCCTGAAGGTGGGCGTGGGAAAAACCACCATCTACGGCAAAGACATTCAGAAACTGCGCACCATCGCGGAAGCCGGGAAATTCCCCGAGGTCAATAAGACGACCACCATTACCCGCATGGACCTTGTGCCCAAATATATCGCCCGCGTCGTCAAGGGCATTAAGCTCAAGCGCAAACTGAAAGTGGTCGTGGATGCCGCCAATGGCGTCGGTGGCGTGGTTGCCGTGCCCCTTTATGAAAAGCTCGGCTGCGAAGTAATTCCCCTCTTCTGTGAAGTGGATGGCAATTTCCCCAATCACCATGCCGACCCCACGAAGGAAGCCAACCTCAAAGATCTCATGAAGGCGGTGAAGAAGCACAAGGCCGATGTGGGTATTGGCTTTGACGGGGACGTGGATCGCCTGGGTGGCTGCGACGAGTTGGGCAACCCCCTCTGGGGCGATCGCCTGGTTTCCGTGTTTGCTGAACAGATCCTGAAAGACAAGCCCGGATCCACGATTATTGGCGAGGTAAAGTGCAGCCGCAGCATGTATAACCATATTGAGAAGAAGGGCGGCAAGGCCATCATGTGGCGCACCGGCCACTCCCACCTCAAGGCAGCACTGAAGGAATTCAAAGCCCAGCTCGCCGGCGAGATGAGTGGACACATCTTCTTCAAGCACCGCTGGTATGGCTTCGATGATGCCATCTACTCCGGCGCGCGT
The DNA here is from genome assembly GCA_030432675.1 of Candidatus Hydrogenedentota bacterium. GTDB lineage: Bacteria > Hydrogenedentota > Hydrogenedentia > Hydrogenedentales > JAEUWI01 > JAEUWI01. The sequence continues at coordinate 3,818 of JAUIMA010000498.1, forward strand.
CTGCTGGAAATCCTCGCTGCGGGCCGTCGCCCTTTAAGCGCCCACTTCAAAAACATTCCCGTACTCCCCATCACGCCGGAAATGGAATATGACTGTGCCGACGCCATCAAGTTTGATGTGGTCGACGAAGCGCGCACCTATTTCAAGAAGGAGCTTGGGCTGGATGTGGTCACTATCGACGGTGCCCGCATCGAATTTCCCGATGGCTGGGGACTCCTCCGCGCCTCCAACACGTCGCCCAAGCTGGTGGTTCGTGTGGAAGCCGAGACCGAAAAACGGAAGAAGGAAATCCTCAAGCTCATCGAGGACAAGCTGAAAGCACTGAAGGTCAAGGTACCCAAACGCTAGTCGCGCACGGGTAGTGATTTTTGAAGGCTGTCGGAGTTACTTCGACAGCCTTTTTTTTCGATTTGCCCGCCTCAAAACGGCTCTCCTATACGATTCGCCCTTGCGGTGCCATTGTGCTATGCTGACATGGTTATATGGCAGCCCATACTACCTACTTAAGATGGAGAACACCCGATGGCCGCGAAAATGCAACTTGAGTTCCGCTTCAAGAAACAGGTTCCAGCGGACTACGAAGACCTCAAGGAAGTCTTGGCAAAGCGTTTGAAAGTACAGGTAAAGCGTGAGAAGGCCAAGGGAAAAGCCCTGATACTGATAGTAAAAGCCAAGGACCCTGGTGCCGTCACGGAAGAGAGTATTATGCCGTTACTGAAGCGGACTGAACACCGGAAAGAGGTTAAGTCGGTCACTGTATTGGCGTGACCTTAGGCTCCCCGATTACTTATTAATTCTGCTTCGGCACGCGTCACTCCCGACCGTGTCGTTTTTTGAGGTGCTGCTCTGCTGTTACCGCTGCTGGCAGTATCTCGCAAAGCGAAACCATCGAGGTTCTTCTCGATATAATATGTCACGGGCTTTCAGCCCTTTC
>JAUIMA010000499.1 GCA_030432675.1 Candidatus Hydrogenedentota bacterium
GTTGGGGTCGATATATAGGTCCTTTCCGCGCAATTGCAAGGCAAAGGTCGGTAAATGCTCGTCGAAGGGTGGGGGGCTTTCGCCATTCTCCGGATTGTATTGCCAGCCGTGCCAGGGGCAGGTAATGCACCCATCCAGGATACGCCCTTCGCCGATGGGACCTCCCTGATGGCGACAGATGCCTGAGACCGCGAAGTAACGACTGTCATTTCGGAAGAGTGCGATGGGGCGTTCATCCAACAACACGGTTTTTCCCGAGCCATCGTGAATCTCTTCCGCAGCGCACAGATACACATAGGGGTCATCGGATTGCGAACCTGTCCGCACGCGATCGCGCCTGTTTCCGAAGAAGGATGCGGCCAAGTGAATCACACAGACGAGAAGAAATCCGGAAAAGACCAGGACCGGGTAGACAGGATCGAGCTCTTCCTGAAGAAATCCAAGACTCACGTGGGCGAGGAGCGCGATGTATGCGGGGTATATGAGCAGATGAAGCCCTTTCCATAGCGAGGCGCCGAGCAGCTTTTGCCAGAAATCGTGGCTGGTCACCGCCATGAGATATAGCACGAGCAGGGCGAAGGCGCCGAAAGGCTCGAAGGGCCACTGAGTGACGTCTCCCGTGGTGAACGAGTGCAAGAACTCATTGGCATAGCTGGTGAATATGCTCACGAGGGGGAAGGTGTCGCCGAGTGCATGGTGTTGGATCGTTGCAATCGTAGCGTGTACCAATCCACAGAGGAATACAGTGATGCCGAGATGACGCCGGTTATAAAGCAGGGGAAGAAAGCGGGGACTCAGGCGGGCAAGTGGCCCGATACATAAGAGCACCTGGAGTAAAAAAACGGCCATAAAGGAAGTGGACCGCATGAGCAGCGTCTCAATGGTGACGTTGGGGTGTTGACGGAGTGTAATGACGGAAAAGGTTACAATCGCCACCAGAACAACGGCAAGAATGGTCAGGTCATAGAACCGTTTTTGCCAATTCCAATGTATCGCGTGATAGTGGTGGGACACGGGCGTTTACTCCGTTGGAAAGGGGGGGACAGCAAAAGACTCCATCGTGTCATCAACAAAGGAATAGACTATCCAGAATCCAGATTGGAACGTCTCGGCGGTAGGAAGGGGAAACCATTGTAACTGACGCTCTTCGAGGATCCCCAGCAACACGGCTGATGTGGGCAGTTGCTCGCCTTCCGAAAGCGCGGGTGCCCAATAGAGTCCCGTGGCGGGTACCGAAAGCTGGTCGTCGAAGTCGAAGCGCAGCTGGTAGCCCGCCCGTCGCCATACGAGGCGGACATTGGCTGGCAGGGAAGGAAAAAGCCGCCCCCCATCCATATGGGGCGCGACCCGCCCGTAACGGATGATGGTGCTTTCGGAAACGTTATTGCGCAATAGCTGTCCATCATAGCGCCCGTAGACTATGGCCGAGAGACCGAGCAGGGGAACAAGCGCGATGAACCAGAAAGCGCGGTGTCCTCGTTGCAGGGTTATCAGGCGAAGGGGACTTTCCACCGGCCCGTGGGCGGGGAGGGCGTGGTGCTTTCGCCGCCAGACTAGAAGCACAACGGGCCAGAAGGTGACCAGTCCCGGGGAGATGAGAATGCGGAAAAAGATACCCGTATTCTTGCAGGCGGAATTAATTTGCGGAAGCACGCGGGCGTGGAAGGGTAAGAGAAGCAGTGCCCCAAGGAAAAGGTAAACGGCCATGAGTATAAAGGCGGTATTGAGCACCGTTTCAAACACAGGGAACCTCCCAACGCGGCCAATCCAAGGCTAACCGTATCAGAGTCTCCGTCGCTTTGCAAACACGTGGACAGGACTCTGATACAGCGGTTCCCGTAGCGGGCTGGGCTCGTCCCCCGTCACGTGCTGAGCCACGCCTTGAGTCGCTCCATACCGTCCGCCATGGTTACCGCAGGGTTATACCCAAAGTCATTCTTGGCAGCGCCAATATCATACCAGTGGTCGGTCGCGAGTTGTCGCGCGACGAAGCGGGTCATCATGGGCTCTTCCTCTTTGCCAAAAAGGCGATAGGCCCCTTCCATAGCGGCACCCACTGCGTAAGCGAGGCCCGGTGGGACCGATTTGGTTACGGGTGGCAGATCAGCGGCCGCGAGGATTTGGTTCAGAAGATCTTTCATGGCGATGGGTTCATCATTGGAGATGAAGTAGGCTTTGCCGGCGCAGGTACCGTCACCACGCAGTTCGTCGGCGGCCGCGAGGTGGGCGGAGGCGGCGTTGTCCACATAAGTGGCGTCGACGCGATTGCTGCCATCGCCGACCAGCTTTAACTTACCCGCCTTGGCCCGTGCCACAATGCGAGGCACGAGGTGGTTATCGCCTGGACCCCAGATGAGGTGGGGACGGAGGGCGACGGTATGTAGCGTGCCGTCGTTGGCCGCCAGTACTTCCTGCTCGGCCTGGGCCTTGGTCTTGGGGTAGTTGCAGAGGAAATTGGGGGCATAGGGAATGGACTCATCGACCCCGTTTTCGTCTTCCCCGGCGAAGGTGACGCTGGGACTGCTGGTGTGGACGAGATGGGGGATTTGATGGGTCTTGCAGGCCGCAATCACATTGCGGGTTCCGACGACGTTGGCCTCAAAATAGTCTTCATAGCTACCCCAAACGCCCGCTTTGGCCGCGACATGAAATACCAGTTCGCAGCCTTCTGCCGCATTGGATACCGCCTGAGCATCGGCGAGATCCCCTTGAATACACGTAACGCCTTTGGCCTCCAGTTCGGGGTAGGTCGAGCGGGAAATACTGCGGACCGATTCTCCCCGGGCAAGAAGCTGGTCAATAATGGCTCCGCCAAGGAAGCCACCGCCACCCGTTACCAATACCGTCATGAAAACTTCTCCTGCGCCCACTCGGCCAAGGCCTCGCGGAAGATTTTAGCGTTGTGGCGAACGTCCACCGGGAATCCCCCGTGGATTAAGAAATGATGAATAGGCTTGGTGATGGCGTGTTTTCCACCGATGGCCTTGAGCTCGTTGATGAGTGTTTCCTCGTCCAGGCTACCCGCATCCTCGTTCTTTTCCACACACAATACGGGGGTAGTGATGCCGCTTTGTTTGACCCCGACGAGGGCCGTGCGCTTCACCGCGGCATGGGTATTGAAAATACGCTCTACCGGAATGGTAAAGAGGGTGCCATCCGGCGTTTCCACCCGGTGCGCCTTGCGGCCACACATCCAGAGTCGGCCCTGCTCATCGAAATAGCCCACATCGCCCATGCGGTGGTAGATGATGCCGAGTTCCGGGTGTTTTATCTTGGCCTGCCTGGTGGAGTCGGGGCGATTGTAGTAGGCCTTGGTAACCACCGGTCCCGTTACCGTGATTTCACCAATCTCACCCGGTGCGCTATGGAGTTTATCACTCCAGTGTTCGATGGGGTCATCGGTGATTTTGATGATGGAGGCTTCCACGCCATGGACGGTTCGCCCCACGCAGACACCGGCACCGTTGTTCGTGGCTTCGGCGGTATCGTTGAGTTGTTCGTTGCTCCCGATGTAGGAGACGGGCAAGGCTTCGGTGGCGCCATAGGAGGGGAAAATCTCGATACCTTCCGGAAGTAGCTTGGCGAAGCGTTCCAGGGAGGGATTGTTGGCCGGTGCGCCCGCAGAGATGACCCGCTTGAGGGTAGGGAAGGTGATTCCATTGGCGATGCCGTGCTGGCCGACCAACTCGATGAGGGCCGGGGATGCAAACAAATTGGTGGCGTCATTGTCGTGAATGGCATCGATGATGTGTTGGGGATTCGACGCGGCCGGTTTGCTGGCGTCCATGTCGGGGATGATGGCGGCCATGCCGAGGGCGGGTCCAAAGAGGGCAAAGAGGGGGAAGGTGGCCAGGTCTTTTTCGCCCGGGGTGATCTTGTAGTCTTCCCGGAGAATTTCCACCTGCGCATTGAAGACCTCATGGGTGTACACCGCCCCCTTGGGGATACCGGTGCTGCCACTGGTGAAGAGGATGGCCGCCGTTTCACCGGTCTCAGGCGTCATGGGTTCGAAAAGCTTCGACTCTTTCAGGCGGATGCCGTCCAGGGTATAGCCGCCCCAGAGGAGCTTACGCCCCACGGTGACGAGGGTCTTCAGCGTGGGCTTGCCCCAACCAAAGAGGGCGCGGGCCGCATGGGCCTTGGGGATGCCGATAAAAGCGTGGGGCTCCGCTTCGGCGAGGCAGGTCTTGAGATTCTTGATACCCATGCCAGGGTCGACGAATACAGGCACAGCACCCACTTTAAAAAGGGCGAAGGTCAGGGCGAAAAATTCCAGGCTGGGCTTCACCATCAGGACCGTGCGAACGCCTCGGGAGATGCCGATGCGGTCGAGGCCATGGGCGATGCGATTGCTCTCGTCTTCAAGCTGGCCGAGGGTGTAGGTGGCGTATACGTGCCGTCCCGTCCTGCCGCCCGGTTGCTGGACGGACACGGCCAGGTGCTCCGGGTGCTCTGCGGCCATGCGCGGCAGATGGGCGGCGATATTTCCCGTGAGGGGAGGTGTTTCGGTAGTCATGCTTGCTTCCTCGTTGGTTGCCCCGGCACTCCGTAAAATCATTCCCCTATTCTACCCCAGAGGGAGGGGTATTATTCGAGGTGGGGACGGGGACTGCCCCGACGTAGTGCTCGTGGCAGTTGTGACGTTGTCGGCTTGGCGGAATGGAAGTCGTTGGGAAGGGGAATGGCTCAATAGTCGGGGCCGTCCCCCTCTTGGGGGTGTTTTATAGCCCGCTTTAATGGAAA
>JAUIMA010000500.1 GCA_030432675.1 Candidatus Hydrogenedentota bacterium
CGACACAAACGAACTAGTCGGGGCTGTGCCCCCTCTCAACGGGAACGTACTTATCCTTCTAAGAGTGATGTCGGGTGCCACCCTCAAACGGAGGAGCGCAGCGGGGGAAGTTTGTGGGTGCCTTGCCTTTGGTGGCTTCAGGCTTGGAAGCGGGGGACAGCCCCGACGTCCACATGCACCATCCATTTCCCGGCATCCGATTCCGCCAAGACGTCGCTTACTCGGGCCCGAATGTCCACGTCGGTGCAGTCCCCGGGGACTGCACCGACGACGTCACGTTGACCCAGCGGTGCGTACCACGTGGCCCAATCATGATGCTGTCCCCACGACACAAACGAACTAGTCGGGGCTGTGCCCCCTCTCAACGGGAACGTACTTATCCTTCTAAGAGTGATGTCGGGTGCCACCCTCAAACGGAGGAGCGCAGCGGGGGAAGTTTGTGGGTGCTGCCTCTGGTAACTCCACGCTTGGAAGCGGGGGACAGCCCCGACGGCCACATGCACCATCCATTTCCGGGCATCCGATTCCGCCAAGACGTTGCTTACTCGGGCCCGAATGTTCACGTCGGTGCAGTCCCCGGGACAGCCCCGACGTCCACATGCACCATCCATTTCCAGGCATCCGATTTCGCCAAGACGTCCCTTACTCGTGCCCGAATGTCCACGTCGGTGCCGTGCCCGAAGTTGGTAGTCACCTTCCCGATGCGCTACGGTAGAGGGTGGCGCGACGATGGGGTCGCGACTGAAACATCAGGACTCGTCTGACCCATGAAGAACACAGCTCCCCGTTGGTTGTTTTTTCTTTTTCCTGCCGTGGCCATGCTCTTGGGCTGGGGACTGCGGGGTTATATTGGTGGGGGGCCCTATGGTGCGCTCATGCCGGGGTGTTTCGTGGCCTTGAGCCTGGCATTGCTGCTGGGGTATCGGGTAGAGACGGCGGCTATCGCGACCCTCTTCGGGGCCATTGGTATTGGCTATGGGGGCAACATGACCTACGGGCAGACCCTGGGTTTTCTCCGCGAAACGGATACGGTTTATTGGGGCCTGCTGGGTTGTCTGGTCAAGGGTGCGGCGTGGGGGCTCCTCGGGGGTGCTGTCATGGGGATTGGGTTTTCCCGCGACCATTATGCACGTAAGACCGTGTGTATGGGCCTGGTGTTGAGTCTGGTGGCCTATTATGTGGGGGTGTGGCTCGTCAACGAGCCCAAGCTGATTTATTTCTCAGACCCGGTAAACAAGCCCCGGGGCGAATCGTGGGCGGGCATGTATGCGGCGGCGCTGGCCCTCTTGTTGTACTTGAAAACCCAGGGGAGCCGAAAGGCCTTTCATCTGCCCCTGCACTTTGCGCTGTGGGGCGCCCTGGGCGGCGGGATTGGTTTTGCGGGCGGTGCCGTCTGGATGGTGATTGGCCCCCTGTTGCCCTTGCCCCAGGTGTGGATTGGCTGGTGGAAGGTCATGGAGTTCTTCTTTGGTTTCTCGCTGGGCGGTGCCTTCGGGTATTGCGCCTATCTCCATCGCGCCGCGCTCTACCAGGCGGGGCAGGAGGGCGATGCACCGGCGCCGAATGGTAAGGGCGCGTTGGGCTTCGTGGCCTACGTGGTACTCCTATTTTTCGGTTTTGCCCTGCTGCGGAACGCCATTTCCTTCACCACAATTATGGGGATTGCGGCACAGGTGCTCTTTGGGTATGTGTTCTTTGCCACGGTGGCCCTGTCCATTGGGCTCTACTCCCGACACGCGGCCTGGCAGGCGGGCATTACGATGGCCTTTTTTCATACGGTGTTGGACTATACCCGTGACCTGAACACGACGAACCACTTTGGCTACACAACACCCGGCTGGGTGCAGCTTACGATAATCGTCCTCTTGTGTGCCCTCGTGGGCTACCTGGTCCATCGCTTTCAGGGTCACGAGCAACCGGTGGTCTCCTTATTCCTGTTGGCCATCTGGGCGTGCTACCTGTCGGGTTGTGCCCGCTCTTTTCTGCACTACGATTACCTCTTCCCGCCGGAAGGGCAGGGGCGCATCGCCTATATGCTCGCGGAAAAATCAGCCCTGCCCTTTGTTCATCTGACCTTTACAGCGGCTGCACTGTGGTGTACGTGGGCCGTCTACACCTACTTCCGACGTCCGGCGGAGGGCGCGTCGGAATCACCATCTTGAGTGAGAATCCGTGTACTTCACCGGCGGGCCTATGCTAGGCTGACCGTGCAACGGATGGCATGGAGCGCCGTCTGAGTACAACGCGGAGCAGTGACAGCACGATGGCGAATTATCTGGTAACGGGCGGCGCAGGGTTTATCGGATCCAACATCGTGGAAGTCTTGGTAGAACGGGGGGATGGCGTCCGTGTCCTGGACGATTTTTCCACCGGCTTCGAGGCTAATCTCGCCGATTTTGCATCCCGTATCGAAGTGCATCGGGGTACCATTGCCTCACCTGACGATTGTGCCCGGGCCTGTGCCGATATGGACTACGTCCTGCACCACGCGGCCCTGCCGTCCGTCTCCCGCTCGGTTTCCGACCCCCTTGCAAGTCACACCTTTAACGCCACGGGCACCCTCAATATGCTCGTGGCCGCACGGGATGCCGGAGTAAAGCGCTTGGTCTACGCCAGCTCCAGCAGTGTTTATGGGGATCAGCCGGTCGATGAAAAACACGAGGGACTCCCCGTGCGGCCCCGTTCGCCCTACGCCGCCGCCAAGGCCAGTGGGGAGCACTATCTCCAGGCCTTCAGCGAATGTTTCGGGCTCGAGACCGTGGCGCTCCGTTACTTCAACGTCTTCGGTCCTCGTCAGGATCCGAACTCACCCTACAGCGCGGTCATTCCCCGCTTTATCTGTGCCATGCAGGCCGGTGAGGCACCGGAGATTCAAGGGGATGGCCTGCAGGCCCGTGATTTTACCTACGTGGAAAACAACGTCTACGCCAACCTCCAGGCGGCCACGGGAGACTTCGACGCCCGGGGCCAGGTCTACAACATTGCCTGTGGCACGTCGTACACCTTGCTCGATCTGGTTGCGGCCATCAATGGGGCCCTGGGCACCGCAATCAAACCGCACTTCGTGGCCCCCCGGGTCGGTGACGTCCGCGTCTCCAAAGCGGCCATTGCCCGGGCGCAAGACGGGCTCAACTATGGGGTGCGGGTGCCCTTTGAGGCGGGGCTGAGGCATACCCTCGCCTGGTATGGTGCACGGTCAGATTCCTGATTCGTGTGAGTCCAGGGGAGATTCGGATTTAGACGGTGTTCCATAATGTTGCAGTATTGCGGTCTGTTTGTCTCAAAGCGATAAACTATACCACCAAATAGTGTGAAGATTTCGGGAATTTCAACCCTTTTGCCTCGTTTTTCTGCTTTTCTATGTTAGGATTGTGTTGTGAACTGGTGGGATTCTCCGGAGGGGCCTTGGGCTGACTAGCAATAAAAAGTCAGCCCACGATTGCCCCTTGTGGAAAGCGTAGTGGTTTCGGGACGGGCTTCCCGGGGCGAAAGGTAGTAGTGTGCGCAACATCTCCGTACTGGCCATCGACGACAATCATATTGATCTCGAATCACTGAGCCGTCATCTCAGTGCCTGTGAAGAATTCAATGTCACCTTCAATGGCTTTCAGGATTGGGAGTCAGGTCTTCGGGCGTTGGCCGATGAGGCTGCCGATGTGGTTTTCCTCGATTATTATATGGAAGAAGTCACTGGCCCGGAGCTGTTGAAGAAGATTCAGGAGCGGGCCGAAGGCTGTCCTGTCATTATTCTGACGGGATCGGGCGACGAGGAAACGGCCACAAAGAGTATTCGCTCCGGGGCATCCGACTACATTTCCAAGAGAAAATTATCCCCCGAAGTGCTGCGGCACTCCATCGAGAGGGTGCATCGGGAGCGGGCCCTTCAGGCGGAAAAGCGTTACCTGGAACGAGAGCACCGTGCCAATCGACATCTGGAGTCCCTGGATACCTTGGCTGGGGGGATGGCCCACGATTTTAACAATCTGCTCGCGGGTATTCTGGCCAGTGCAGAGTTGGCGAAATTTCACGAGCCCTCTGAAATTGTTGTGGAAGAGCTCGATCGGATCATGAATATCGTCCATTCCGGCAAAGGTCTCATTCAACGAATGCTCCGCTTTAACACCTTCAACGGAATTGATGAGGACATCAATTATTTGGATATGGCCGAAGTGGTGAAAGACACCTTTTCCGTCCTGACCCACGCGAAGCCGACAGGTGTCCAAATTCACATGGTGCGAAACTCTGCGGACGTACTCTATGTGCGTGGACGTTCTGCGCGCCTCCATCAGGTGGTGCTCAATCTCTGTGTGAATGCCATCGAGGCCATGGAGCACATCGGCGAACTGGAGGTGGCGTTGAATCGGGTCCACATCGATGGGCGTGACAAAGAGCGACATGGCGGTGTGGCGGCAGGTGATTATGTGCTCCTGCTTTTTTCGGATACGGGCCCTGGGATTCCGCCCGAAATCCAGGAGCGACTTTTTGAACCCTTTTTCACGACCAAAGAGGTGGGAGGCCGCCGTGGTCGCGGTCTGGGGCTATCCACCGTCTGGGATGGCGTGCGGGAGATGGGTGGCACCATCCGGGTCCACAGCGAACTCAACGAAGGGACGACCTTCTTCGTTTACTTGCCCCTTGCCGATACCCAGGAGCGCCTTCAGGCCATCGGATGTTCGGTAGACCGTTGTGGTACCGAAGAAATACTCCTCGTTGACACGGACCCCGTCGTCCGCGAAACGG
>JAUIMA010000501.1 GCA_030432675.1 Candidatus Hydrogenedentota bacterium
TACTCGATGACGGCATCACTCACGGGGGCGCTGCGTACCAATGCCTGAAATTTTACCAGGTCATCACGACTCAATACGGGACGGAGCTCTGTGGCCTTCCCGGTGGTGGTTCGTTTAATGACTTCGTGCTCTTCGGTGGCGGTGGGATAATCCATATAAACCATAAACATGAAGCGGTCAAGGGCCGCCTCGGGAAGGGGGTAAGTGCCTTCCTGTTCGATGGGGTTTTGGGTCGCGAGAATGAAGAAGGGCGCGGGCAGGTCATGGGTATGGCCGGCTACTGTTACTTCCCGCTCCTGCATGGCCTGCAAGAGGGCCGCCTGCGTCTTGGGCGGCGTACGATTGATTTCATCGGCGAGGACGATATTGGCGAATATGGGCCCCTTAATGAACTCGAAGCGACGTTGATGGCTGTCGGGATCTTCCTGAATGATCTCGGCCCCCGTGATGTCGCCGGGCATGAGGTCCGGGGTAAATTGAATGCGGTTGAAATTGAGATCGAGGGTGTCAGCGAGCGAACTAATCAGCAGCGTTTTGGCCAGGCCCGGCACGCCTTGTACGAGGCAGTGACCACCGGCCAACATGGCGCACAGCACCGACTCAATGACCTGGTCTTGCCCGACGATTGCCCGATGCAGTTCCTTCAACAGGGCGTGATATCCCTGGTGAAAGCGATTGAGCAACTCGGTGGCGTCGCCCCCGTCTAAACCCGCTGCCTGTTGAATGCCCTGACCCGCCATAGTCCCTGTCTCCTCTGCCGACTTGTGTCGAAATTAGTCTCAAAATGGCCCCGTGACCCACACGTGATATAACGCACTCAAATTGCCAGGTGTTGACACGTGGTGTGAAACGACAGAGGTAGTACACCCCCATGCGCCTTGGTATTCATACTACGCAGATGTTTCTGAGATGTCCAGCAACATGGTTGTCGCAAGGACTATTCTTATAGTTCATGATAATGCCACAAGATGACGGGCACGTCAAGGACTATTTTGGAGTGAAGCATCGGCGTGGCCGGGTAGGATTCATAAGGCTATGCCGTTCCTGCGTTCGTTGTTGGCGCTCATACACGGGGCGGTGTTTGCCAATCTGGGACGTTTTTATTAGGCGGGAAAGGCAGTGAAGGCGGAAGGGGCGCGGGTTACGGTCGTTCTATCGCAAAAATCTGGTCAATCCACCCATAGGCCATTTCGCGGCCTTCCTTTGGGAAGCGGTGTTTTCCGGGGACGAGTTCGCCGTGAAATTGCTCTTTCCTGCCGTAGAGCCCATAGACCTGCTTCAGCTGTCCGTAGATGTCGGCCAGGTTCTCTGTGTTGGGGAAGATGTTGTCTTCCAGGGTGGCCCAGTTAAAATAGGGGCGGGGGGCAATACAGGCGATGATTTCGTGCCAGTCGAGGGGCGCTTGTTTGACATCTTCTACGTAAAAGCCCATGCGGGGCATGAGGGCGGTGAGATGGCTCCACCGGTCGGGTCGGTTGTCGGTGCGCAATGTATTGAATCCACAGCTCGCGACGGTGAGTGCGAGGCGGGGTTCGAAGAGGGTGCCCATAATGGAACCGTAGGCCCCATGGGAGTGGCCAATCACGCCGATGCGCGTTTTGTCCACATCGGGGCGGGATTCCAGATAGTCCACCACCCGGGAAAGGTCATAATTCATCTTGCCGAAGAAGGACCATTTGGGGTGGCGGTCGTAGAGTTCCATGGCGTCGTGATAGGGCTGGGTGCCGTCGGGAATGCGCTCACCGAATCCAATGGCGTCGGGTGCGATACAGATGAAGCCTCGTTTGGCGAGTTCATGGGCGAAGGCCATATCGGGATTACCCACCAGGCCGACGGCTTCCTGTTTGCCCGGGGCCTGGGTTTGATGCAACACGACCATGGCGGGCGTGGGCGAGGCGATGGGCGTATTGGGCAGCAGCAGGTAAGCGGGGATGGGGTCGCCTTGCTCACCGGGCACGCGGAGGTGGATGCGCCGGTATTCCGGGAGAGCCTCTTCGCCAAGGATTTCGACCGGCCCATCATCACGAATCAACCGGCCAGGTTCGCCGAAGAGGGTGGATAGCGCCGCTTTAATATCGGCCTGTTTTACTTCCCAGGCGCTGGTGTTGTCGATGGGGCCTGTCGGGCCTTCCAGCAGCGGAACAAGGTCGCTCCGTCCTGCCTGGGGACGCTCGATGGCTGGCGCTTCCACCTGGGTGGTGGTCTGCCAGATTTCCCAGGTGAAGCCCGGCCAGGCTGAGGCGGGAAAGGCGGTTACGAGTCCAGTTGCTACGATAACGAGGGCGATGACCAGGCGTGGCATAACAGGTTCCTTGGGCGTCCGGTTTTGCGTGGGGTGGCGGTCTGGGCTAGTATACGCCCTCGACCGACAAGCCGCATCTAAAAGGGAATCAGCATGGTAGCACAGGACGGGAAGACACTTGGAATCGGAATTTTGGGGGCGGGCTTCATGGGGCAGACCTATGCCCGTACCATTGCCACGCAGGTCACCGGGGCGACCCTGAAGGCCGTGGCGGTGGGAAGCCGGGCCCAGGGCCTTGCCGAAGAATACGACGTGGCCTTTGAAGAATCGGAGGAGGCGTTGTTGGCCCGGGAGGACGTGGATATCATCTGCATTGCCACGCCCCATTCCCTCCATGGATTTCAGGCCCTGGCCGCCGCCAATGCGGGCAAGCATTTACTCATCGACAAGCCCATGGCCTGCACCGTCGCCGAATGTGACGCCATCCTCAAGGCCTGTAAGGCAGGACGGCTGCGTTGCGACATTACCTACACCCAGCGGGACCGCATCTGCAATACGGAGATGAAGCGTCTGATAGACGAGGGGACGCTTGGAAAGGTGCGTCATATTCACAATACCCAGGTCGTGCCCGATGGCATGAAGAGCACGCCCGCCTGGCAGTTAGAGAAGGAGAATGTGGGCATCCTGATAGGGCATGGTATTCACAATATTGACCAGTTGCGCTGGCTCACCGGTCAGGAAGTTACCAAGGTCTTCGCGAAAGTGCGGTCCTTTGCGCCCGATTTCGAGGTGGATACAACCGCCGACCTCATTGTTACGCTGGAAGACGGCACAGTTTGCACCATCTTTTGTTCCTTTGAAGTGCCGTCTCCCGGCATTCCGCGCACCGGCGGGTCTACCCAGGTAATGCTGGAAAAGGGCACCATCGATTCCGATTGGTACGGGGAGCTCCGGGTCGCGAAAGCGGGGGGCGCATGGGAAGTGATGGCGGAGCAGGAGAAAATCGACTGGGCCGGGAAGGGCTTCCTGGACCCCGTCCGGCTGAAGACCTATGCGACGGCCTTGCAGCGCCTGGTGGATGGGGTTCACGCAGGGGACATGGAGGGCACCGGATGGGATGGGCGCCAGGCGGTGGCCATCGCGCAGGCGGCCTATGAGTCGAGTCGCACGGGGGTTGAGGTTTATATGTAGCGGGAGTGGGGGCGCTGAAGCCCACTATGGATTGTAACGTCTGTTTCGATCAGTGGGATCTGATCCCGTGCCACGCGATGCCGAGTAAAGCGAGGTTTCGTGTGCGTGGAGGAGAAGTGAACTTATCCTTAACACACACGTTGAGCGAGGGCGTCTCGTTCCAGGGGGATAGGCGGACGCCCGAATAGCGTTTTCCAGTCTGGCTCTTCGTCAATCGTGCTCCATGCACACGAAAGCTCGCAGGGCTCGCCATCGCGTGGCACGAAAAGGACCAAAACGGTGTGGAAGTGGCCGGGTGGCACGATGACCTTAAAAGGCCACTGCACCGTCATTCATGAATCATCGCGTTGGTGAGGCTCAAGGCACCCGAACCCGACCGGCGGTCGCGTGGGATCGGGTGGCACGGTGGCACGCCGTGACTCGCCTTCCCCCTTTAATTGTCCGCGCGCCCAAAAAATAGGGGCGACCCGGGTCCGTGTGGATCGGGGTCGCCCTTCCTATTTGAAACTGTTTTCTATGTCGCGTCCGCCTCAGCGTGACGCGAAGTGTTCCGATGCCCTTTTGTGCCCGTTTCGGGCCTGCCACGCAGGGAAGTCACGGTTGAGCAAGTCGCTGGGCCAATCGCCATACCAGGCGTAGCCGGTGCGCCGTTCCAATTCCACTTCGTCGTAGGTGGCAACCCGGGTGCCGTCCCGGCGACAGAAGAGCGGTTCATTGCGCTCGATGTCGTAGAAGCGGGCCCAGAGTGGTGGGGCTTCCGGGTCGGCCACCAGCACGCGGTCAATCCGGGTGGTGTGATTCTCAAAGCGCACCGGGTCAATGGGCACGTTCTTAATCCGAAGACCAGCGAGTTGGGCTGCTTCCAGCCAGGCCACCGCGGCCGTGATGGCTTCTTCCACCCGGGCGTCGGGTTCTGGCAGGGACATGAGAAAACGCACCACATCGGCGCTTTCCCGGGAACTGATGGAGGCCAGTTCGTATTTGCGCGCATCGACGGGGGCGAAGGTTTCGTGGTCGTGTTGTTGGCACCACGCGGTCTTTTTCCCGTCCACCACAATCTGCGAGGCCAGGGTGCATTCGATGGCCTTTTCGAGGGACTTGGTAGCATGGGCACGTCGGGGCGCATCGAGCCAGGCGAAGTGAGTGGCTTCCGACCGGATATCCAGCAGCAGCTCCATGACGCCGGTCATGACGTCATCGTTGAAAGTGATGGCATCCACATCGGCACCTCGCCAGCCGCCGGTGGGGCGTTGCTCGGCGAAGATGTAGTCCAGGCCTTTTTCGGCACCCACACGGAAG
>JAUIMA010000502.1 GCA_030432675.1 Candidatus Hydrogenedentota bacterium
ACGTCCTAATTCGATCAGAGACCAGACAATGTCCATCCGGGGCCCCCGGGAGCTGTCCCCGTGGTCGACGGCCGCCTGAAGATTTTCGATGGCCCGCTCCCAGTGCTTCAGACGATAGTGAATGCCACCGGCATAGGCATAGGGTTCGGGATTTTCCGGCGCGAGGGCCAGGGCCTGGTCGACCTGCTTCAGGGCGGCCAGATAGTCTTTTTCTTCCAGATGTACCGCCGCCAGTCCGAGATAGGTGCGATAGTCATTTTCGCGCAGGTCGTCGGCATAACGTGCCAAGACCACATCGTAGGCTCCCAAAAGACTCGCGAAGGCCACGCAGCAGATGCCCCAAATCACCAGGACACGACTGGGCTTACGAAAAGCGTCCCGACCCATCTTACTGCGCTCCCCGTCCGCTCAAGACAACCCGAACGGTGGACAGCAACACCCGCAGGTCCACATCGAAGGAGAGGGTATTGATGTACACGAGGTCGTAGCGCAGGCGGTCCTCCGGCGTGGAGGAATAGGACCCAAGCACATGGGAGAGACTCGCCAAGCCCGGGCGCACCACCAAACGGCGATCAAAGAGGGGCAACTCTTCCCGCTGCTGGTCGTAGAACTCTTTCCAGACGGGTCGGGGCCCCACAAGACTCATATCGCCCACGAGCACATTGTAGAGCTGAGGGATTTCATCGATACGGTGCTTGCGAATGAATCGGCCGACGGGCGTGATGCGCGGATCATCCCGCTGGGCCAGGACATGCCCCGAGGCATCCTTCAACTCCATGTCGGCGCGCATCGAGCGAAACTTGTAGATGGTGAAGGGACGTCCACCCTTGGTCAAACGCTGCTGCGCATAGAACACGGGCCCGGGGGAAGTCAGCTTGACCGCGATGGCCGTCACCAGGCAAATGGGCGCAGCCAGGGTCAGTCCAATCAGCGATACGAGCACGTCGGTCGTGCGCTTGGCATAGAGATAGGGGCTGGAGGATTGCTCGCCTGCCACCCGCACCAGGGGGATTCCTGCAACGGGCATAAGATTACCATGGTGCAGCAGGAGCGCATTGGTGAGGGTCGGGTGTACGAAGGTGTCCCGGAATCGCTGTTCGCAAAACTCGAGCAATTCGTGGAGCACGCTTTCCTGGGCATCGCCCGTGCAGATGATCACGCTTTTTACGCTGGCGTGGTCGGGGCCGAGGGTGGCGTCCAGGCGCTGGCACTCTTCCTTCAACTCGCGAAAGCTCACACAGACGGCATCGGAAAAGGCCGAAGGCTCGTTGGCAATTTCTGCGGCGATGCGGCGGGCCTCATCCCCATCACCCACCACATAGAAGAGGCGGTGCAGACTGGTAAATCGCGATATCATGCCAGCCGAAACGTATTGCCATACCCCCAGAAAACAGGCGGCAATCGGCACACTCAGCACCAATTCCCGGCGGGAGATCATACGGAGTTCAGCCGGGAGCAGGGTGACCAGCACCAAGGTCACCACGCCCGTGACCGCGAGGGCTACGAGGGTGTGATAGATCAAGTCAAAGCGGTCGGTCAGTCGGGCAAGATTGAGCCGGCCCAACATGATGGAGGCGAGGAGGAAGATGACCACGCAGAGGAGTCGGTCGCGCTGGAGGAGCACGAAGTCTACCTGGGTCAGAATATCCCAGCGCGACAAGGTCGCCACACTGAGCGCCGCGTAGTAAAGCAACAGATCGGTCGCCAGTGAAAGGGCACGAACCCCTTGCTGTTCCCGAAGGCCTACCACGCACGCTTCCTCCTGTTAACCCGACACACGCCCCCCACCATGGTCTGTGCAGACGGGGCAGGGAACATTGCAGGTCGGTTTACGCCACCGACACCGCGTGACAATAGTTTACCAGAGGGGGGATCTTTCGCGCAATACGCTGGTAGCCAACAGGTTGCGCAATTCTCGGCATGGAGGCTACCCGCGCTGTTTGCGAATATATTCGGCCGTCTCGCGGAGTCCCGTTTCCAGGGGCATTTCCGGGGTCCAGCCAAGCACTTCTTTGGCCAAATCGCCGGTGATGTAGCTCTCCTGGACTTCGCCCGGACGGAGGTCGGCCAGAATTGGGTCCTGATCGAAACCAAGGGCGTCTTTCAATACATTGAAAAGCTCCAGTACCGAAGTGCCTTTTCCGGAACCCAGGTTGATGATCTGGCCCGAGCCCTTTTCCAGGGCCAACAGGTTGCCCCGGGCAATGTCGCCCACGTAAATGTAGTCACGCAAGGGCGTACCATGGCCGAACAAGGTGGGCGTCTTGCCGTCGAGCATGAGCCCTGCCAGGATAGAGCACACGCCCGCTTCGCCGTCAGGACGCTGGCGGGGTCCATAGACGTTGGGGAAACGAAGGACGGTGTAATCGAGGTTATAGAGGCGGTTGTAAAGCCCCAGGTAGTGCTCGAAGCTCAGTTTACTGGTGGCATAGTGACATTCCGGCTCGGGATTCGCTGATTCCGAGGCGGGCAGATTTTTCTGCACGCCATAAATCGCACCGCCGGTGGAGGAAAAGAGCACTTTTTTCACGCCGTGCTTCACACAATTTTCCAGGATATTCAGTCCACCGCGGATATTGATGTCCGCATCAAAGAGGGGCTCTTCCACGCTGCGGCGCACATCAATGTGGGCGGCCAGGTGGTTCACGATTTCCGGCTTCTCGGCGGCGAACACTTCTGCCACCTTCTCGGAACGGATATCCAACTCATGAAACGACGCGGCCGGATTCAGGTTTTCCCGGGTACCCGTGCTCAAGTCATCGATAATGGCCACGTCGTGGCCCGCCGCAATATAGGTGTCTACGATGTGCGACCCGATGAATCCAGCACCGCCCGTAACGAGAATCTTTGCCATGTTTCACTCCTTCAATGGGGGAAGGGCGACGCTGCGCCGTTCCATCAACAATTTTGAACCACGTCGCTTCACGTAGCCTTTGGAAAGGACCTAGTATACACGTTGGTGAAAAGTTCTGCCATTTCGGCTACCAGTCGATCCAGCGAAAAGCACTGTCGTGCCCGCCTTTGCCCGGCGACTCCCATCGCCTCGGCACCCTGCGGGTCATTGAGTAAACCGTTCACGGCGTCGGACAGCGCGTCGGGATTATCGGGAGTGACCAGCACGCCCGACACGCCGGGCTCCACGATATCCAGTGGACCTCCGGCGGCTGTGGCCACCACGGCACATCCTGCGGCCATGCCCTCGACCAACGTGCGACCAAAGGGTTCGGGGGTCACTGAGGGCAATACCAATATCGCCGATTCACCAAGGATAGCGGGGATATCATGACGGATACCGGTGAAGCTAACCTGGCCCGTCACGCCCAGGGCCTCGCAGCGTGCGACCAATCCGGGGGCGTAGTCGGGTTTGTTCACGGCACCACCCCCGACAAACCAGCATCGGGCCTGCGGATGTGCGGCGAAGACGGCGGGCAGGGCCTCCACGAGAACGTGCTGACCTTTCCAGGGCTCCTGGCGTCCTACACATACAATACGTGGTTGCCCCGAAAATCGCGACGGCCCCCCGGGCACCGTTTCGGGGTACTCCGTGAGGTCGATGCCATTCAGAATCGTATGAACCCGGTCTCCACTTTCTGTCAACGTGGCGGCCACGGCGGGTGAATTGGCCACCACCCGGGTAGCAAGGAGGGCCACGGCCTTGCGCAACACCCCATCGGCCCGGGATTGGGGCACCAGTTCGCGCACGTGCCAGACCAATGGACGGCAGGCGAGGCGCGCCGCTACCGCCCCTTGAAGGTTGTTGATGGTATTCACGTGCACCAAGTCAATACGCCAGCGCAGGAGGGTCCAGACTATACGCAATACATGGGGCCAGAAAAACCCGAAGAAAGCGAGGAGCTTCCCCCACTCGAGGGCACGTCGGGGCGGCACGAAGGGAATCTCAGCCACCGTACACCCTGCCTCGCGATAGGCATCGGCCAGGGGATCGCCCGTCTTTAAGATTACGTGGAGCGCGAAGCGCTCCCGATCCAAGTGGGTAACCAGATCGAAGAGAGAACGGTCGGAGCCCCCACAGACATCGGCGGTATAGTGGCAAAAGGCGATGCGAATGGGCCGTTGCGCAGTCACAGGCGAAATACTCCGGGTTTCAACGGCAGATGATCACGAGGGATTGGAAGCCTCTAAGGCGGCATTGACCTCCGCCAGCACCTCACGGGCCGCCTTCTGTAAGACGGGCTTTTCCGATACGGCCAGGAACGCTTCCAGTTGCGCACGGGCACCAGTCAAATCGCCCTGCCGCTGCATCACCTGGGCCGTATAGAGTCCGGCGTCGCTGGCGGGGTCCAAGGCGATAATACGTTGGCCATGCTCCAGCGCGGCCCCCGGGTCACCCGATTGGTCGGTGGCACGCATCAGAATATCCCGTGCCCAGAGTTCCTGCTCCGTATTTTCTTCCTCGATGGCCTTGTTGAGCCACAAGGCCCCCAGTTGCATGGCTTCCGGGGTCTTCCCGAGGCTCCACAAGGCCGTTACATACCCTGTGTACGCCCCCGCCTGTTCAAAAGCTTCCGGGGGTAATTCCTGATAGGCTGCGACGGCCTCGCCGTAGCGCTTTTCACGCAGCAGCAAATCACCAATGGAGCGGCCACAGCGAAAACGCAGGTCATCGTCCTGGATATTTCCGGCCAGGGCCTGACGGTATTTTTGAATGGCCTGGGTGTGGTTACCTACGGCCTCCAGCTTCTGTCCGGCATC
>JAUIMA010000503.1 GCA_030432675.1 Candidatus Hydrogenedentota bacterium
TCTCGCAATACGGGGAAACGGGGGTGGGGTATCTATTTCCGGCCGTGAAGAGGGAATGGGAATAGCACCATGCGCATCTTAGTTATTGGGGCGTCGGGACAGCTCGGCAATGAACTCTGCAGGGCCTTTGACGATGCAGAGCTGCACACGGCCGATCTGGACGGGGGAAATTTTCCCTTGGACATTTGTAATTTCGGGGCCGTCCGACTTCTTATCTCCAGTGAACTCAGACCCGATGTGGTAATCAATGCCGCTGCCGCGTGCAATGTTCCACGATGTGAAACACAGCAGGATGTGGCCTTTGCCGTAAATGCCTCGGCGGCAGGCAATCTTGCCCGCGTGTGCCATGATGCGGGAAGCCGACTGGTCCACATCAGCACCGACTACGTATTTGGCCATGGCGCAACGGAGCCATTGACCGAGTCGTGCGAGACTGGACCCTTGAGCGTGTATGGAGCGAGTAAGCTCGCCGGTGAGCACCTGATTAAGGCCTACTGTTCCGACTTCATCATCGCACGAACCGCGGCAATCTACGGTGCCGCCCCGTGCCGTGCCAAGGACGGACAGAACTTCGTGGAGATGATGCTCCATCTGGCTGCCACCCGACCTGAAGTACGCGTGGTAACCGACGAAATCACCACGCCCACCTATACCCGGCCACTTGCGCAGCAGTTGCGTCTCCTGACGGAGAAGGGACGTTCCGGCGTTTACCACCTGACTTGTGAAGGTGCCTGCTCGTGGTATGAATTCGCGACGGCAATCTTCAATGCCACCGGCACCGAGGTCAGGCTCATAGAATCAACGGTTGCCGAATTCGATTCGGAAGTGCAGCGCCCCGCCTACTCGGTGTTGGAGAATCGCTTTGCAAAGACTCAGGGACTCGACATCATGCCCCACTGGCAAGAAGCGCTTGTGGCGTACCTGGAAGAAACCGGGCGCCTTTCCCCCGAATATCTTTCGGCGAATCGCACGTGATCGTGGGTATCCCGCAACGTATGCGCAACCGGGCCATTCCAATCCCGGTCCCCAATTAAGCATACAGGCACGGCCCTGATGGGCGCCTTTGCCTGGACTGAATACGATTTTCGACGCAAGAAACAGCATGGTGGCATAGACCACAGGGAGTTCGATGGTGAAAAAAATATTGGTTACAGGTGGCGCGGGCTTTATCGGTTCCGCTTTTGTCAGGTACCAGCTGGAAACCTATCCAGACCTTCACATCGTGAATTTTGACAAGCTCACGTATGCGGGAAACCGGGAAAACGTCAAAGAATGTGACCCTGCACGGCACACTTTTGTGGAGGGCGATATCGCGGATCGGGCAGCCATCCAGGAGGCCATGGAGGGCTGTGACGCGATCGTCAATTTCGCGGCCGACACCCACGTCGATCGCAGCATTATGGGGGCCACGGACTTCATTGCCACGAATTGCACGGGGGTTTACAACATTTGCGAGGCAGCCCGGGAGCTCGGCACGACACGGGTACTCCTCGTTTCTACCGATGAAGTCTATGGCAGCATTCGCGAAGGCTCCTTTACAGAGCAGGATCCCCCCGGACCCCGCAACCCCTACTCAGCAAGTAAGGCGGGCGGTGAACTCATCGCACTGGCCCACTATGAAACCTTCGAAACACCAGTCATTATTACCCGCGGCTCCAATACCTACGGACCCTATCAATACCCCGAGAAGGTTATGCCCCTCTTTATCACCAATCTCATTGACGGGGAACAAGTGCCCTTGTATCAGGGAGGCGAGCATAATGTCCGCGATTGGCTCTGGGTCTATGACCACGCCTCGGGCGTCGATGCGGCCCTTCGCAAGGGCACACCGGGACAGGTTTACAACGTGGCGGGCGGCAACGAACGAGAAAACATCGTCCTAACCCGGAAACTGCTGGCACTGTGCGGCAAGGATGAGTCGTCGATTCGCCTGGTCAAAGATCGCCCGGGCCATGACTTCCGCTACTCCATTGACGCGTCCAAGCTACATGCACTTGGCTGGGCGCCTACGATGGACTGGGAGGCGGGCATAGCGAAAACGGTGGCGTGGTACCAGGAAAATGAGGCCTGGTGGCGCCCCATAAAATCGGGCGAATTCAAAGAGTACTATCGCAAACAATATGAAAACCGTTAGGAGTATCGCCGAATGAAAGGCATTATCCTTGCCGGGGGCGCAGGAACACGACTTCATCCCCTGACTCAAGTGGTCAGCAAACAACTGCTGCCCGTGTATGACAAACCCATGATTTACTATCCCCTGAGCACCCTGATGCTGGCGGGAATCCGGGAAGTGCTTATCATATCCACGCCCCGCGATCTCCCTATGTTTCGCGAGTTGCTCGGAGACGGAAGCCGGCTGGGCATGCACCTGGACTATGCGGAACAACCGGAACCCAAAGGGCTCGCCCAGGCCTTTACCATTGGCGCAGACTTCATCGACGGACAACCGGTCTGTCTGGTATTGGGCGACAATGTTTTCTACGGACACGGCCTTTCCGGAACCCTTGGCGCGCTGCGGCAATTGGAAGACGGAGGAATCATCTTCGCCTACCACGTAAAGGACCCGGAGCGCTATGGGGTGGTCGAATTTGATGGCGCGGGCAAGGCAATCAGCCTCGAGGAAAAGCCGGCCAATCCCAAAAGCAGTTACGCAGTACCCGGGCTGTACGCCTACTCGGCGGACGTCGTCGCGTACGCGGCCGATCTCAAGCCCGGTAAACGCGGCGAACTGGAAATCACCGACCTGAATCGCCTGTATCTGGAACAAAATCGGCTCTCCGTATCCGTCCTGGGCCGTGGGGTGGCCTGGCTCGATACGGGCACCAACCAAAGCCTCCTGGAGGCCAGCCATTTCGTCCAGGCCGTAGAAGAGCGCCAGGGCCTCAAAATCGCCTGCCTCGAGGAAATCGCCCTGAATCAAGGCTGGATCTCGGCAGAAGCCATTGAACAAGCCTGTGAGCAAATGGGCAAGAGTATGTATGGACTCTACTTGCGGGAACTGCTGAAAAGCGCACCCCGACACCCTGGCAAACAAAACTGAAGTCGCCCCCCCGACAAATCGGGGCCGAAGAACACAACATACACAAACAACCAATAACCCACCCTATAACTTCATGGCGACCCAGGCCGCCAGCCAGAAATCCGCCGCCACAAACCCAAAATTGAAAAGTTACCGGTGACAAAGTGTTGTCAACAGTGACCACCTTTTTCCGACAAATTGCCACTCGACACACTACTACTGTGCGTAAGTCGTTGTATAGCAGCACCTCTCTCCTCGGCATGGTAATTGCTTGACGTATGGTGGCTAGCTTGGGAGCTTCAAACGGGGCACACGTGGGTTTGTGTAACGTCAAACAGACACAATCCCTACGTGATCGGGTCATTACAAAATGGTGATTTTGTAGACCCGTTGTTTGGAACGTGGTGTGTGAATATGGTGGGCAAAAGACCACCAAGCGTAAAGCTCAAGAAAGGGGTTTACCAATGAGAATGAGGAAAGTAGTATTGGGGTTAATGTGTGGGGCACTGGCAGTGTCCGGGAGCGCGTCGGCGGCATCCATATCGGGAAACGGCCTCACGGCTGGCTGGGGTCTTGACTGGGGTACCTACACCGAAAACGCTGGCTTCGGAAACCATGAGTTTCGGTATAACACCGTCACACTGAACAACTCGGCGTACCGTAGCGCTGCTGGGGTAAATGACGGTGATGTCGAAGACTTGTCCGGTGAGAAAAAGGATGTTACGACCCCCGGATTCGGCGGTCAAGACTACGATGCTGAGGCGATATTCTACGCCTTCTCCGGCGATTTGACAGGTGGCTTTCTTTCTATTGGAATGTTCACCGGGTTCAATCCGAATGGAGAGGATTCTGGCGTCACATTCCCCGCGGACTTTTACGCAGGCGATTTGTTTATCGATATCGGAAACGATGCCAGTTTTGATATCGCTATCGCCATGGGCTTGGGGGAAGCACGTTCTGGCAAAGCATGGGGATACGACGGGTCAGTAAGCGCGGAAATTGACCCGTACTATGATGGTAGCCCATCACCGGACCATACCATCACTGCGCCGTATCGATTGGATGAATCACATGGCAGCGTCTTTGAGTTCGACTCTACCGATGTGAGGACAGAACATACGTTAGTTAATAATTATTCTTCAGAGAACCAGCGCTGGTTCTACGAGGCTCGGCTCTACCTCGATGGTGGCCTCATTGATTTGGTCTCTCTAACTGACGACACTCTGGGGACTGGCATCGGGCTGCATTGGACGATGGAATGTGGTAACGACTATATTCACGTTAACGACAGCACCCCGCTTGCACCTGTTGTGCCCGTGCCAGCAGCCGCGCCGATGGCATTACTCGGTATGGTCATCATCGGGGCCGTACGCAGGCGCCGCAAGTAGGTTACCGCATCTTAGAGCTCCTCCTGCTCCAAGAATAGCGCTGAATCCGCGTAATACGTTTTCGGGTGACAAGCATATCGCTGGTCACCCGTTTTTTTGCCGCCCCCCCAGACTTCGGCATGCTGAATCGACCACTCATCCCGGTGGCGTGTTTCAACTCTATAGATGCTTTCTGTGCAGGATTCTGGATAGCCAACACCACTGCCACGCTCGTGCGCAATCAATAGGTCGGTAAATTTCCCATTGTCCATTGTTCATATCTTAGCAATCCCACGAATAGAATCAATCGAACTGCTTCCGCC
>JAUIMA010000504.1 GCA_030432675.1 Candidatus Hydrogenedentota bacterium
CCTGGTCGGAGGAGGAAGATCATTTCGATTCCCGCTTTGATGCGCCCACTGAGCAGAGCATGCACGATTTCGCCACGGAGCACCCTTTCGCCAATTTCTGGTGTGTGGGCTATCTGAAACATGAGTATGGACGTCACATGCGGCTCCTCCGTGAGTCAGGTGCGACTCAGCTCAGTTTCTGGGGCCGCAATCAGGACAATGGCATCTGCCTTTTTTACCTGGGGGCCCCAACGACCAACTATATTTCGAACGGCGATTTCGAAACGCGTATGAAAGACCCCCTGCCCGAGGGCGCCGAAATTGACAAGCACGAGGCCTACCACAGCCGCTCCTCCCTGCGGGTGCGCTATGACAAGGCCGAGGTGGGCGATAAGGCCAACTGGTCACGTTATGCCCGGCTCAAGGTGAATCCGACGAGCTACCGCCTGCGCAACAATCGCTTTGAAGCCTGGAAAGATGGAGAGCCGGTTGGCTGGAATCTGGGGGCATCGGCCGCCGAAGCGGTTAGTCGGGTAACCCCGGGCTTCAAGGAAACGAACAGCCTGCGTATCACCCCATCGAACGAGACCGTCGTGCTCCAACAGAGCTTTTCTGTTGGCCTCGCACCTGGCCGTTCGGTGGAATTGCAGATGATGGGATTGAGCAATACGGCGAACAACCTCCATCTGGTGCTGCGCTATCAAGGGCCAGGCTACCAACGGGAGGAACACGCCGTGCATCCCGGAACCGGCAAGTGGGTATTACTCACCCTGGCCGCCGACATCCCTGCGGATGCGGACCCGGAAAGTCTCACGGTGGAAGTCTGGCGCATGGCCAACCCCGGTGGAGACGCGG
Source organism: Candidatus Hydrogenedentota bacterium (assembly GCA_030432675.1). GTDB lineage: Bacteria > Hydrogenedentota > Hydrogenedentia > Hydrogenedentales > JAEUWI01 > JAEUWI01. The sequence continues at coordinate 835 of JAUIMA010000504.1, forward strand.
TCATCGATGATGTGGAGTTCCGTGTGTTGGGCCTGGATAGTCAGCTCGAACCCCATGCACCCTATGTGCTTTCCCTCATGCTCCGGACCGAAGCCCTGCAGGATCGCCGGGGCGCCGATCAGCGTCCGGCGGGCCATGTCCGTCTGGTGTGGACCGACGGGGCAGGCAAGGCGGGCCATACCGATCTCCTGGACATCCGGCAGGAAAAGGGCTGGCGCCATCGGGCCGTCACCTTCGTTCCCGGGGTAGATGTTCCCCTGGACGCCACCGCGCTCCATGTGGAAGTGGGCCTGGAGAATGGCACCGGCACCGTGTGGGTGGATCAGGTACAATTGGAAAAAGGCACCCGCCCGACCCCATTCACCGAGACCTATCGACTGCCTCACGATGAAACGCTGGCCAACATTCCTCTGGCGGCCTTCGAGGTGAATGCGGCCTGGAAGTAGGGCCGCCGCAGGTCGAACAGCAACCGGGAGCCCCCATGGCTTACAGAAAAATCAGGCAGGTGCTCCAACGGGAATTGGGCCAGCCTCGCTCGATGCGCTTTTTGTTGGCCGGAGCGGCCCTCATCATGGTGCCCACCCTTTTCGCGGGCTTTTTCTTTGATGACTATGTCCACCTCCTCACCCTGCGGGGTGAGGAGACCGTGGCAGCCCCCTTTGACCTTTTCTGTTTCGCCCGGGGCAACGCCGACACCCTCTACCCCTTTCTGAATTCGGGCCCCTACCCCTGGTATACCCTCCCCGACCTTAAGCTCCATTTTTTCCGCCCCCTTTCTTCGGCCACCATGGTGTTAGACCACACCCTCTTTGGCGAGACGGCCTTCCTCTACCATGTGCACAGCCTCCTCTGGTATGTGCTCCTCGTGTGGGGCGTGCTGCTGCTCTATCGACGGTGCATGCCGGCGGCGCTGGCAAGTCTCTGTTGCCTGCTCTACCTGGTGGATGACGGGCACCTCATTCCCGCCTTGTGGTGGTCCAACCGAAACGCCATTGTCGCCGCCGCCCCCGCACTCTTCGGCTTGGTGGCCCACCTCCGCTGGCGGGAAGAACACTGGCGCCCCGGCCTTCCCCTTTCCCTCCTCGGCTATGGTCTGGGCCTGCTGGGGGGCGAGACGGCCCTCGGCATCTTTGGCTATCTCATCGCCTATGAACTCCTGTGCCCAACCACCCCCTGGTATAACCGGGTGCGCGCCCTGGCACCGGCGGGCCTGCTCTCCGTCGCCTATCTTCTGGTCTATAAATGGGCTGACTTCGGCGTTCGGGGCTCGGGCGTTTATCTCGATCCTATCGCAGAGTGGCGTACCTACCTCGCCGCAGCGCCATCCCGGATGACGGAGCTGCTGGGCATCCAGTTCTTTTCTCTCCCCTCCGAACTCTCCGTGGTTTCCAACGCCCTCGGTACCCTCCTGGTCGGAGCCGCCCTGATGCTCACCCTCCTGCTAGGCGCGGGGCTGGTGTACCTCTGGAAGTCGTGCGAGCCCGCCGAACGTCGCCTGCTCCTTTGGATGGGACTGGGCTCCTTCATCGCCACATTGCCGGTGCTCGCCACGTTTCCCTCGGGCCGACTCCTCTTGCTGCCGTCTATTGGTGGCTCCGTCTGGATTGGACTCTTCATCCGTAAAGGCTTTCTCGCCACACAGGAACATCGCGCACGGCTGGTCCGCCTCTTGGCGGGGGTGTTCATCATTCTTCACCTGGCGATAGCCCCCCTCCATTGGCTCGGTGCCAGTGTGGCTATTCCCACGATCATCCACGCATCGGAGGATGCCTTTCGCGAGATAGAAATCGACCCCGTCACTACGCCGACACAACGGGTGATCACCCTCTTCGCCGCCGACCCCTACACCGGTTTTTACCCCCTGGTCATGCGGCAATACCTGGGCTACCCCAACCCCCGCAGTTGGCAAACCCTGTCGCTGGCACCCTTTGACCACGAGATCACACGGACGGGCCCCAATCAGTTTGAGGTCCAGGTCCTCGGTGGTGAACTGCTCTCGACTCCTTTTGAGCGCCTCATGCGCAGCGAGCACTACCCCTACCAACCCGGCGAGGTCGTTTCCCTCCAGGGCTTTACCATCACGATTCTCGAGACGGGCGGCTGGGGGCCTTCTCGTTTCCGGTTGATGATGGATGGACCTCTGGAATCCCCGGACTACGTATTTCTCGCCTGGCAAGGGGGCCGTCTGTCGCCCATTGACTGGCCCGCCATCGGTGAATCGGCCCGATTCTCCGTTTCTGACGGCTACTTTGCATGGCGAAACTTCAAAAGGCGGCTTCCCCTGATGTAGAATCAGCGGATTCCATCGCCCCCATTTTGGCGGGCATCTCACTTTGGTTATAAGGATTACCCTATGAACGTCATGGTAAATGGCGAAGCCCGCGAATTGGCGGCGAACGCCTCTATTCAGGATTTACTCGACGCCCTCGGCTTTGATGGTGCGTCCCTCGTGGTCCAGAAGAACGACGATATCATCGAACAGGCGGACTATGCCGGCACCCCCCTCAATGACGCGGACCAGATTGAACTCGTCCGGTTTGTGGGCGGTGGCTGATGGACTTAGCCAGCCGGCAAGCCCGGTTTCAACAGGCCGATTTGTATGTGGTCATTACGGAGGCCTTTTGCGACGGGCGCGATGGCGTCGAGGTCCTCGATGCCTGTTTGCGAGCCGGTGTCCGACTGGTGCAATTTCGGGAAAAGCATACGAGTGCCCAGGTCTTGGTCGAAAAGGGCCGTGCCTTTGCCGAGCGGTGCCAGGAAGCCGGAGCCCTGCTCATCGTGAATGACCGGGTAGATGTGGCACTGGCCATTGGCGCTGATGGCGTCCATCTGGGTCAGGACGACTTGCCCGTTGCCGATGCCCGTCGGATCGCGCCGGAGTTGCTGGTTGGTGCGAGCTCTCACGACCTGGACGAGGCCCTGGCCGCCCAATCGGCGGGCGCGACCTACGTCAACATCGGGCCCATTTTCGCCACCCAGACCAAAGACGTGCCTACGGGCGTGGTCGGTCCGGAAATGATTGACACGATACGGCCCCACCTCACCATTCCCTTCACCTGCATGGGCGGACTCAAGGCCCATAATCTTCACGAGGTCGTCCGCCGGGGCACCCGTCGCGTTGCCGTGGTCACGGCGGTTACGGCCGCACCCGACGTGCGGATTGCTGCGAAAGAACTTCGCCAGGCCATTCACACGGCGGGGGTGTAGGCAGGGACCGCAGGCGCAAGATAGTCATCCATCGCCATCGCGGTCGGCATTCTCCTGTCACTGACGGGATGGCATCCGGCGTTTTTCGTGCCCGGCACGACGGACTTCGAGCAGCCGTTGGCCGCAACCAGAAATTCTTGAACCACGAATGAACACGAATTTACACGAATAAGGATCGTTGCGCCCTGACGATTAGCTTCAGAGAAAGTGGATGATCGGGGACGGAAATCTATCGAGAACCGCTCCCCGAACAAGCCATGCCCACTCGGTACGAATGGGAAACGTTATTTCTATTCTGTTTCGTTTCATCCGTGCTATCCGTTTGATCGGTGGTCACTATTCTATATCTGCGCCCCTGAATGATGGATGTCGACCTATAGATAGTAGGGAGCGATCGGATTTCAGCATCCAGCCTGTCTATCTTACTGGCACCATCACCTTCCTCTTCTTCCCTTGTTCTTCGTGCTCTTTGTACGACTATCCGGTGATTTCTTGTTTTCTTAACAAGAAAACCAAATCATCAGACGTCTAAGAAGAGGTGCTGCTCTGCTGTTACCGCTGCTGGCAGTATCTCGCAAAGCGAAACCATCGAGGTTCTTCTCGATATAATATGTCACGGGCTTTCAGCCCTTTCGAGGTAGCTACGGGCCCTATTCATGG
>JAUIMA010000505.1 GCA_030432675.1 Candidatus Hydrogenedentota bacterium
GGAGACGGTGTGGCGCCGTGTCCTCGACAAATTTGGCGATCCCGACTCTGTGGCCCGGCGGCTGTGGTGGGATCAAATGCGGGAGACCGTGATGCGTGAGTGGATTCAAACAGGCGTGATGATTGTGGTGGGCCTGGCCGTTGTCGTGTTTATGGCGGTGGTCGTGCGGCAGATGAGCAGGTCCAATGAGACTGTGCTGGAAGCCCTCCGGGCGAATTCCGTGGCGACCAACCCCATGGTCTCCTTTAAGGTGAAGGCGACGCGTGGCAGTGAAACCGGAGACGTGGCAGCCGGTGTGTCACTCACACTACGGGGGAATGCTTTCGGAGAAGATAGCGCTGTAATTACACGGCACACAGACCGGGATGGCCTGGTGTCCTTCGGCCCCATGCGGCCAGGCACCTATAGCGTTTGGGCCAACCAAGGTAGCGCAACGGGAATGAGTATGCTAGAAGGGAAAGCGGTAACCTTGTTTGCGGGTGAATTGGATCACGTCGTGCCCCTGGTGTTACCCGATGTGGAGCCTCGCGCGATTGCGCTCCACTTCGACGTCGAGCCCGCACTGAATCTGAGTCGATTTATGATAGTCAGGATTGAGTCGGGTTGGGAAAGCGGGGATACGAGGTATGTTGCTGGGATAGATGGCTGGGTCAATCACGAGGGCCAATGGGGTCGAGATGACAACGTTGCGGACGATAGGGCCCCTGCACAGATTGCCTTTGACAGCCGTGGCACAGGTATGCACTGGCATTCATACAGCCAAGAGCGCTATCCCCTCCAGGTCGTCGGTAATCTGGGCCATGTTGCCCTGAGTCTGTGCCAGCGAACGGGAGAGGGTGGCATACGGAGAATCGCATCCCATGGTTACCCGTCCACGGAGTTTCGTGTGTCGGAAGATGGAGGGGTCATCCATCTGACCATGCCCGAAATCTTCGAGGAGCAGTTCGCCCAATGGCGCGCGGAAGATCATGCGGCCGCACAGGGCATCAAACTGGATGACAACCTGTGGAAAGAACTGCGCGGGGAATACCCCAACTACCTCGTCGATCAGGCAGAAGGGGTTGGCGAGAGTCGTCTTGGGTTCCGTTGGAGTGGGGGGCTATCCCGCCCCGATAGGGAGGACTTTAACGGTACTCTTCTGATCACATCCCCGATGAACTGGGGCTTCGTGATGCGGTCGCGGGGCGCCCAGGTGGAGCAGTTGGCCGCGTACAACGGGGTGTTAAGTGTGCCGGAGGCGGAGGCCCTGGCGGCTCCGGCGGGGAGTCGTATTCTACTCGTCCTTTTTGTGAAGGATTCAAATTTGCAGGAATTCAACAACGATTTTCAGGTTTGGTCCATCGTAAATGATGTGCTGGGAAAAGAATGGGCTCCTGTCGCAGCGGAAGAGGGCGACCCACCGCAAGTACAACCAGAATTCGCAGAGGGACCCGCCGTAACTATTCCCAATGAGGAAATGGAGCGCACGCTGAATGAGGGAAACTGGGTGCTCTTGGACCTGACCGACGCGCTCCTTCCCACCGCAGGGGAGGCCTATCCAACGGACATGCTGCTTCGCTGGGAACAGGAGGAGGCGGGCTACAAGAGTGAGATTCAATTTGTGGGTGCCGACGCAACGGAACTCGACAAGAAAGACCTACGTCCCATGTGGCTCGTGCTTCATCCCATGGATTGAGTCGGGTTATGCGCCCTGGGACTGCCTCGAAACCAGGTGAATGACATGGTCGGAGCACGGGCGATGAGCTTAACGAGACACGGACCCTTCGCGGGGCAAGCGCCAACTTCGAGGCTGTCCCGGCAGTACGTCGCGACGCGGGGTAGCGAGAGCGTCGTGCCCCTTAACGAAGCGCTGGGCGTCTTTTTCGTTCGCGCCCACGTCTACAATCCAGACTCACCAACACGCCATACTGCCGGTACAGCCTCGCGCATCGGGGTGACCTTTCCCCACCGCCGTTAACGGGGGAGTCAGCGCGGTCTGTGCTGCGCCACCTTGGCGTGTGCGCGCAGACAGTCCCCCGCGCACACAACCCAATCCGCCTCTTTCACCAGCCGGAAAATCTACTCGCTCTTCTGCGGGGCGTCGTCATTCTCATCTGCAGGTTCCACTTCCGTCGGTGCGGGGATATCCTCCACGGCACTTGCTTCGGTGGCCGCGTCATCCGCGCCGGGTACGGGGGCGACACCCTCGGGTGCGGGAACGTCTTCCACTGGCTCGTAGTCGTCATTCGGATCGTCTTCCACCAGGACATAGGTCTTGGGTCGCTGGAAGGCCCCCTTCATCCAGGCTTCATCAAAGCCTTCAATCACTGTGCCATTGGCGGCATACTTATACAGCACTACGCTCAAGATGGCGCTGGCCGTCTGGTAAATCATGATCGTGAAATAGACCATGGCCAGTACCACAAAGGTCAACGAGCTGGGCCAGGGGCCCTCCCGGTAAACGCCCAAGACGATAAGAATGATCGTGGGGATGTTCATGATCCAGAAGAACCACATGAAGCCCAACTGAGAAACGGCCCCCTTGCCCCAGGCCTTCGCCGTCGTCGTGGTGGACCGGCGAATCGCCGAGAACATGTTGACGTTATCGTTCACCAGGATGGGCAGCAGAAAATAGCTCAACTGCGACCAATTGGTCTTCGTAATCCGCTGGACCCATTGGGAGGTATAGCGCAGGTGATCCAGTAAGTTGAGTATGGGGCCGATGGTCCAGGAGATCAGGGCCCAGAGCACGACCCAGTGAAACTTCCTCAGCCCCGCCAACATGCCATCCATAAATTTAGAGTCCCGCTCATCGATACGGATGCGGGCGCAGGCCACGAGTCCCAGCGAAAAGAAGACGGAAACGATGGCCACGATGGCATAGCCAAGGGCAAGGTAGCGCATGTGTTTCAGCGAGTTTACAAAAAACAGGGTCCACAGCAAATCATCCGTCCCGGCGATAGCCGCGAAAGACGCGATGACCGCAATGGCTGTGGTAAAGGGAATCATCGGAAAGAGCAGAAGCGTCTTGTCCGTGAGAACAATCCGTAGGCTTCGATAACCCAGGTGCCAGCCTCGGCGCATTCGGGTAACAGCAGACATGCAGATTCCTTTCGATGGGTTGAACCGCTAGGTTATTCTACCGCCCGGCGCGCTGTTTATTCATCTTTCGCCGGTGTTGCACCAAAGTTTCCGTGCTGCAGAAAACTGATTGTGGCTTCCGCTACCGCCGGGCTGTTCATCATGAAGGTGTGGGTGTGGGGCAAGATCAGGTGTTCCTTCATCCCCGCCAGCCGGGTGCTTTCCACCGTGACAATACCATCGTTGGGCTCGCCAAAGGTCAACCGGCCCACAGCCGAAAGGGCGGAAAGGAGTGCAGCTTACGGGCCAGTCGCGGGGGGTGGTTGGGCGGTGCCAGCATCACGATGCGGCCGAGTTCGGTGGGGTAGCCATGGGCGAAGCGTGCGCGTATAAGGATGCTCCCCAAGGAGTGCCCCACGAGGTGATAGCGCTCGGTTTTTACCTCCTTCACCAGGTAGTCGTGGAAATCTTCCACCAGCGTTTCGAAGCGATGAAAGGTGGGGGCGTAGGGCACGTTAACCGTGGCGAATCCAGCCTCCCGCAAACGCCGGGCAAGGGTACGCAGGGACAATCGGCTCCTCCCAAGTCCGTGAACCAGTACCACCGTTTCCTGTGCGTCCGTGCTCATGCCTTCGGTTCCGGCGTTTCCCGGCGGAGTCGGAGCAGGTACCATAGGGCCGCCACGTCATAGGCACCATGGGCCACAATGGGCACCATCAGTGTGCCGCTCCAGAGGTAAAGCAGCCCGAGTGCTAAGCCCAATAGGCTGGCGAAGGCCACGTAGGCGAAGGAAATGGCGTGGACAAGCCCGAATAACAGGGAGCTCAGGGCAAGGCCCGCAGGAATCCCCAGCCACTCGCTTCCGTGGTGGAGGAGAAAACCCCGAAAGAGCACTTCCTCACCCAGACCGGCCATAACGGACATGAAGACGACGTCCACGGGTTTTGCATTCTGGAAGAGCGTTCGGAGTTGCCCCATATCCTCCTGTAGCCCGGCAAAAGGACTCGCGGGATGGTCGATAATGAGTACCACGACAGCCAGCATCAGGAGTCCCCACAGGGCCCCTTGGAGCAGGGTCATCGGGCTCAGTGAAAGGCTTCCCAACAAATCTGGCCCCACCAGCCAGCACAAGAGGAGACCAATCGTCAGCATACCGCCTTCAACGCCTAGCGTCAGAAGCGCAAGGTGCTGTCGGGATGGCGCGCTGTTGGGTAGGTTGTTGGGTGTGTCGGTCAATGCTGTGGGCCCCTGTCTGAGTAAATTCTTCCCCCGAAATGAAAGAGGAGCGTCACCCGCCCTGCCAATGGGTTGGGAGAAACTTGCATATCAGGGGCCCATCATAGCATAGTTTCAGGCCATATAGACGGGTGCGCCATCAATAGCGGTGGCGAAACCTTTACTGTCGGGGAATCGTGCGCCACGGGGTGCGCGGATTGTACGGGGTTTACACCCTGTGGGAGAAGGGCTGTCTCGGCAGCAAAACATCATAAAGATTCTAGCCAATGCATAAATACGTAATAATGGGCGTTCAGGGTTGTGGTAAGGGTACGCAGGCCATCATGCTGGCCCGCGACTATGAGTTGACCCACATCAGCGTAGGGGATATCTTCCGCTGGAATATTCAAAACCACACCA
>JAUIMA010000506.1 GCA_030432675.1 Candidatus Hydrogenedentota bacterium
GAGTCAGGTGCGGACCTTCACGGTGGCCGACGATGCCATGGTCTTCCCCAAACCGGATAAGGCCACCCTGGTGGAGCGTATCCCCGACCGTCACCCCCGATTGTTCGTGCGCCCGGAAGAGATGGATGCCATGCGGGAAGCTGCCGAAGGTCCCCTGAAAGTCGCTCGGGAAGGCCTGATTGCCCGGGCAGAGAAACTGCTGACGTCCCCGCCGGATACGACCGAGCCGCCCAAGTACCCCGAAGGCACCGTGCGGAAGAGTAAGGAGTGGAAGACCATCTGGTGGGGAAACCGGACCCGGGCCGTAGCGGTCGGCAATGGGGCCGCCGAGCTGGCTTTCGCCTATCAACTGACGGGCGACGTGCGCTATGGGGACGCCGCGAAGAAACTCCTGCTGGACTTTTGCGAATGGGATCCCCGGGGTGCCACGGGGTACCGGTACAATGACGAAGCGGGAATGCCCCTGCTCTATTATCCCGCCCGCGCCTACAGCTGGGCCCACGATCGCTTCACCCCGGAAGAACGTCAGAAGATGATTGACGTGATGACTATCCGTGGTGGGGATTGTTTTAACTACCTGCGTAAGGGGAAGCATCTGTGGCGACCCTATAACAGCCATTCCAACCGCGCCTGGCACTTCCTCGGGGAAGTGGCGATCGCCTTTCAGGGGGAAATACCCGAAGCCGATGCGTGGGCGGACTATGCGATGACGATCTTCTACACCTGCTACCCGGTGTGGGGCGGTGAAGATGGCGGTTGGCATGAGGGGATGGCCTATTGGTCGAGCTATATGGGGCGTTTCATGTATTGGGTCTTTGCCTCGCAGGCGGCCTTTGATATTGACCCCTTCGACAAACCCTTCTTTGCGGCGACTGGCTACTATGCCCTCTATTCCATGCCCCCCGGAACGAAAGAAGGGGCCTGGGGTGACCAGGCCCAACGGATGAGTGCGGAGAAGATTGCCAACCTCATGCAGACCTTTGCGGCTGGTGCGCAGAACCCCCACTGGCAGTGGTATGCCCTCAAGAGCGGTGCGACCCCTCCCGGTGGCTACATGGGAATTATCCAGTCCTTCCGCAGTGGTCCCATGGAGGCCCGCATTCCCACGACCCTGCCCAGCTCCCAGGTCTTTCCGGCGGCCGGGCTGGGTGTGCTGAACACGGATCTGCTGGATGGCACCCAGAACATTCAGTTTCAACTGAAGAGCAGTCCCTTCGGACGACAGAGTCATGGCTACAACGCCAACAACGCCTTCTTGCTCACCATGGGCGGCGAGCGGGTTTTCCGTAAGACCGGGAAGCGCGATGTCTATGGCAGCCCCCACCATGTGGAGTGGATGTGGGAGACCAAGTCGGACAACGCCATCCTCGTGAACGGCAAGGGCCAGGCGCCCCACAGCAAGTCGGCGACGGGCCGTATCACCCACTTCCAGACGTCGGACAAGTTGGATGTGCTGGTGGGCGAAGCGGGAGCGTCCCATGACAATCTCGAGCGCTGGACCCGGCGGGTCTTTTTCCTTAAGCCCTATGCCATCGTGATTCACGATGTGTTGGAAGCGCCGGAAGCGTCGGACTATGCGTGGCTACTGCATGCCACGGGCCGGTTCGAGATTGATGCCAATGGGGCTTTCTGGGAAGGGGCGCCGGGAAGCGTGGATGTGGAATTTGTCTATCCGCCCAAGCTCGCCTTGTCGCAGAAAAAGGAATACGACACGCCCCCCCACGAATGGGCCAAGGTGGACTTGGATGAAGTGCATCTGACCGCGGCGACGACGGAGAAGGCTGCGAAGCAGGAGTTTATTACCTTGATGAGCTTTGGCGATTCGGACGTAACCCACCAGTACGAGCGGAAGGGCGACGTGACCACCCTGGCTGTGGGCCTGCCCGACCGTGCCGTAGCGCTCCAGTTGAGTCCCGAGAAGTTTGAAGTGCGGGAGTGAGGGGGCGTGGGTAATGTGGGTTAGCGCCTTCGGCGTTGCCGCGGGAGCGGCAAGGTAGGCATTCCTACGGGGACCGTAGGAACGAGGCGATCGCCGCGCTCTATCGGCTGCTTCCGTGCCACGCGATGCCGAGTTCCGCGAGGTTTCGTGTGCATGGAGGATAAAAAGATGTTCCTCCAACAGTTGCATTGAGCGAGGGCGTCTGATTTCACAGGGGAGTTGGGGGACGCCCGAATTTATTCATCCACCATGGCTCCAGAACAACAGGGCTCCACGCACACGAAACCTCGTTTTACTCGGCATCGCGTGGCACGAGGGGGTGGTGAAATAGTCTATTAATGCCCATCGTTCCGCTCCTGCGGAATAGCATGCGAGGATATCCGTCGGTGCAAATTGCTAGTCTCCGCTCGTCAATGTCTCTGCAGTCCGCGCGATGGTGGTGGCGCAGTGCGTCCAGGTGAATTGGGCTGCCCGGGCTTTGCCCCGTGCTTCGCAGGTGGCCCGTAACGTGGGGTCGTTCAGTAACTTGGCCAGGCCTTCGGTGATGGCGGCGGTGTACGTGGGATCTACGAGGACCCCGGCGTCGCCGAGGATTTCGGGGAGGGAGGCGCTATCGGCGGCGAGCACGGCGGTACCCGCAGCCATGGCTTCGACTACGGGCAAACCAAAACCTTCACCCTGGGAAACGAGGGTGAGCACGTCGGCGTGGGCCATGAGTGCGGGGAGCTCGGCTTCCGGGATGTAGCCGAGGAGGTGAATCCGGTGGGCGACGGAAGAGGTTGCCGCGACGCGATGGGTCGCTTCGGGTTGCCACCCGTCCGCACCGGCCAGTACGAGGTGGTGGGGCAAGTCCGGGTGGGCCTCACAGAGTTTTTCAAAGGCATCAATGAGCCGTCCGAGATTCTTTCGGGGCTGGATTTGGCCCAGATAGAGGATGTAGGCGTCGGGTATTTCCGACAGGCATGTGGGGCGGGGCAGGTCCCGGTTTCCGGCATTGCGATAGGCCTCGGAAACACCGAGGGGTGCCACGGTGACGCGGGAAGCGTGCACACCATAAAAGTGGCGGAGGTCCGTGGCCGTGGCTTCGCTGATGGCGATGAAGTGGTCCGCGTGATGCACGGCATGGCGGGTCTTCAGGGCCATGCCCATGCGTTTGCGCCAGGGGAAGCAACGGGGATAACGGCGCACCGCCAGATCCAGCACCGACACCAGGGTCGGGCAAGGGCACCGCCAAGGGAGCTGGGTTACGGGCGTGAAAAACACATCGGGGGGATCCCGGTGCAGTTCGTCGGCCAGGGCGCGGTGGGTCCAGAATGGTTGTGCTGGAAGCACCCGAATATCTCCCCACTCCTCAAAAAAAGCGCGGGCTTCACGGTCGAGATAGATTCGCAGTTGGGGCCCGTCGGGCAAGGCCTGGAGCGCCCGCAGTACTTCCCGGCAATAGTGGCCGGCTCCAGCGGGCTGGTCAGCGTTGGCGAGGCGTCCATCGATGCCCAGGATCATGGAGTGTCCTCCCGGCGGAGTATGCCGGTGGAGATGCTGCCTGTGAGGAAGGCGAGCACCACGAATGCGGTACCCATCAGGAGGCGCGGTGCGATGGCTTCCCCGGTGGCCTGGAAGCCGATGAGGCACAGGATGAAGAGGCCATGGAGGACGAGGGCCGGGGGACGGGAAATCAATCCCGCACGGCGAACCGCGTTGAATTGCAAGAGGAGACTTGCTCCGGCGGCAGTGATGGCGCTCCACCCGGCACCCACCATGCCGAAACGGGGCACGAGCAGGAGGTTTAATCCGAGGCTGAGGGCCCCCAGGGCCAGGTTGATAACCATGACCGTCTTGGGTCGGTCCCGGGCGATAAGGGCTTGCCCCATGATGCCCGCTTGCACGGCAAGGCAGGTGGCAATTAGCAGGAGTCCAAGGACCGCCGCGCCTTCCTGGTAGTCCGCAGTAAAGAGGAGTGCCAGCAGGGGCGCTGCCGTGGCGGTGAGGAACAGGGTGACCGCATAACCGAAGAAGGCGACGACGGCGGTGGTCTGGGCGATGAGACGACTGGCCCCCGCGTATTCGTCTTCACGGAGATAGGCCGAAAGGGTGGGTAGGTAGGGCACGAGGCCCGCGCCGAGGAGGCGGGAGAGGAGGGTCGGTAGGCGCTTGGCCATTTCCACGATGGCGGCCGTGCCCAGGTCAAGCCACAGGACGATGACGAGGGTGTCGCACCGTTGGTAGACGAAATTCATGAGGTTGTTCACATAGAGGGGGGCGGCGAAGCGCAGGGCTTTTTGGGTGGCCTGTTCGTCTGTCGCGGATTCTGTTTCCCCCCGGGTGCGCTTTGGGAGCGCCCGGCGTAGGGCGAGGATTGCCACGAATCCGGCGAGGACATGGGCCCCGAGAAAGGCCGTGGGCTGTTGGATGTCCAAGGCATAGAGGAGGGCGAACTGGATGACCATGAGGGTGGCGAGTAAGACCATGGCCCCTGCCCGGGCACGGTATGCCTGGCGACCGGCCGTGGCGGCCAGCAGGAAATCACGGTGGGCCACCATGAGAACGAGGAGCGGTAAAACGAAAAGGAGTCCCAGGGATTCGGGCAAGATATCCTGCGCTGAGGTGGGCCACCAGGGCCGCAGCAACAGGGCGACCAGCCCCAGCATGGCGGCATGGCTGGCGGCCATAAACTGGATGGTGCCGAGGCGCCGGGTCAGGGCCGACAGGCGGGGCGCGTCGAGGCCTGCGAGGAGCTTGGGCAAGGCGGCCGGG
>JAUIMA010000507.1 GCA_030432675.1 Candidatus Hydrogenedentota bacterium
AAAACCCGCTTCGAGCAAGGGCTTAAAGTAGAAGCTATGACTCAGGTCTGGCAGGTGTCCAATGAAGGTTGGCGCGTACCAAAGCCAGGGATGATTGCCCTCGCCTTTCAACACGGGTGGCACGATGACGAAGCCCGGCGTTTCCCCCACCGTGAAGTCGAGGCGCTTCGCGCCAAACTGAGTGGACTCCGCTACTTCGTCCGCTTCGGCGAATGAGCCCATTAACACGCCCATAGCGAGGGCCACCACACAGCCTATTCTCCCAATGCTCATACCGAAGATTCCTTGTTGTATTCTTCCTTCGTAGCGCGCCGCGAGCACGCTCCACACAGAACATCGTCCCTGACCGCTGTTAATAACACCTGCTCAAGCCGCCAAAAGGGTACGACCAGGGTGTTGCCACGCGATCCCATTGAAATTGGCCCGTGGTCGATGTACTTTCTATGGACGCGCACGCCAACATCGTCAGCGCGATGGTGCCACCCGATCCCAACCGACCGCCGGTCGGGTTCGGGTGCCTTGACGCTCAACCGCCAGAATCATTGTTGGCTTCAGGCGCAGAACACAGACTACCTTTTCAGGCCACGCAAGAGTGAAAACGTGGAAACGATTTCTAACCACAAAGAACGCATAGAACACAAAGCAGCCGAAGGCTGCAATCAAATAATTGACCACGGATAAACCGGATAACACGGAAGCTTAGGGACGGAAGTCTTCCGACAGTAACCACTCGAACATTCCAAAGCAACGAGATTCTAATTGGGGCTATCCTATTTGTATTCTATCTTTCTTCATCCGTGATATCCGTTACATCCGTGGTCAAAATGCCCTCTTATTTCTTCACCGCACCCTGCAACATGGTCAACGGACTCAGACAGGATTGTATCTCCACAATCTTATCCCCCTCCAGCCGGATGAGTTCCGCCACCCGCATCCGCTGCTCGTTGGCCGTGTTGATGCCTTCATAGAGGATGGCGGCGTGGCCGTCGGTGTAAAGCTCGTCCACCATCACCACCTCCCGCCAAGCGGGGCCTTCCGCACACATCGCCACGAATCGGTCCGCCCCTTCGACACGAAAAAGCGCCGCATCGGCCACCACCTCATCGGCCAGGGCCGCCCGCATGGCGGTAAAATCTTTCGTCTGCCAGCCCCGCCAATAGGCGTGGATGATTTGCTTGGTCGTCTCCGACATCAAAAAAGGTCTCCCATGATCTGGAGCCATGATAGCAAAGAGCCATCACCCGGTGAAGTCAATGGGACGTATGGGTCTTATGAGACGTATGTGGAGCCGCCACCACGCTGCGGCGAGCCCAAACCCCACGGGCCTTCACCCTTCACCCTTCACCCTTCACCCTTCACCCTTCAAACTTCACCCTTCAAACTCCGTCAATTATCAACTATCAATTGTCAACTGCTATACTTCCCTTTCCCTCGCATGCGCATAGTCCGTGTCTTCTCAGACACGTCCATTTATTCTATTTTCAGGACACGAATGATAAAGGAGAGTACCCATGGCACCCACTGGCGGCAACACGCCCGACGCGGATCGTCAATTTTCGAAACAGATATCTGAATCCCCCGAACGGGCTCCGAGCCGCTCCATGCTGCGGGCCGTGGGCTTTGGCGATGAGGATTTCAAGAAGAACATGATCGGCGTGGCCTCCACGTGGAGCATGGTCACCCCCTGCAACATGCACATCGACGTGCTCGCGCGGGAAGCCGAACTGGGCGTGAACAAGGCCGGAGGCAAGGGCATCATCTTCAACACCATCACCATCTCGGACGGTATCTCCATGGGCACGGAGGGCATGAAATACTCCCTCGTCTCACGCGAAGTCATCGCCGATTCCATCGAGACGGTTATCGCCTGTGAAAACCTCGACGGTTTTGTCGCCATCGGTGGTTGCGACAAGAACATGCCGGGCTGCGTCATGGCCATGGCCCGCCTCAATCGCCCCTCGGTGTTCGTTTATGGCGGCACCATCATGCCGGGCGATCACAATGGCAAGCCCGTCGATATCGTCTCCGTCTTTGAAGCCGTGGGCGAACACGCCAATGGCCGTCTCGACGACGCGGGACTCAAGGCCATTGAATCCTGCGCTATCCCCGGTGCCGGTTCCTGTGGCGGCATGTACACGGCCAACACCATGGCCTCCGCCATCGAAGCCCTGGGCCTAAGCCTGCCCAACAGTTCCGCCCAGGCCGCCATCTCCAAAGACAAAGCCCAAGATTGCCAAGAAGCCGGTGCGGCGGTCATGCACTGCATTAAGAACAACATCCGCCCCCGCGACATCCTCACCAAGAAGGCCTTCGAAAACGCCATCACCGTGGTTACGGCCCTCGGCGGTTCGACCAACGCCGTCCTCCACCTCCTCGCCATGGCCCACACGGCGGAAGTGGACCTCCACATCGACGACTTCACCCGCGTCGGCCAGAAGTGTCCTGTCCTGGCGGACCTCAAGCCCAGCGGCAAATACGTCATGAACGAGCTCGTGAAAATCGGCGGCCTGCCCCCCCTCATGAAGATGCTCCTGGACAAGGGCCTCCTCCACGGCGATTGCCTCACGGTTACGGGCAAGACCCTGGCCGAGAACCTCGCCAACGTCGGCACCTACCCCGAAGGCCAGGACGTGGTCCGCTCCTTCGACAATCCCAAAAAGCCGGAAGGCCACCTCGTCGTCCTCTATGGTAACCTCGCCGAAACCGGTGCGGTCGCCAAGATTTCCGGCAACGAAGGCACCAGCTTCACCGGCGAAGCCCGCTGCTACGACTCCGAAGAGACCGCCCTCAAGGCCATTCTCGACGGCACCATCCAGAAGGGCCACGTCATCGTCATCCGCTACGAAGGGCCCAAAGGCGGACCCGGCATGCGCGAGATGCTCGCTCCCACGGCAGCGGTCATGGGTAAGGGACTCGGCAGCGACGTCGCCCTCATCACCGACGGCCGTTTCTCCGGCGGCAGCCACGGTTTTGTGGCGGGCCATATCACGCCCGAAGCCCGGGAAGGGGGCCTCATCGCCCTCGTCGAAGACGGCGACCCCATCACCATCGACGCCGTCGCCCATACCATCAACCTCGACATCGACGAGGCGGAAATCGCCAAACGCCGCGCCGCCTGGAAGGCTCCCGAAGCCCGCTATAAAAACGGCGTGCTGGCGAAGTATGCCAAGCTCGTGGCCTCGGCCTCTGAAGGCGCCGTGACGGATAAGTATCTGGACTTGTAAGGCTCCGTGAAAAAATAGTGACAACGCGGGCGATTCACCACAGTGGGTCGCCCGCGTTTTTGCTTTGCACCGGCTCAGAAAGACGGTACAATTGAAGAAAAGGACCGAAGACTGAAACAATGGGGCCGTCATGCCTGTAATCAGCCGATTTTTTGGCATCGCCATCTATATGTACTGGCGTGATCATGCACCACCGCATTTTCACGCGAAGTACCAGGGTCAGGAGGTCACCGTCGACATCACATCTGGCGAAGTTACTGGCAACATGTCCCGTAGAGCGCTCAACCTGATTGAAGAGTGGCGAACGCTACACGTGGACGCGTTGGAAGAAAACTGGAATCGTGCTGTCGAAAAGCAAATACTCAATCCCATCGAACCCTTGGAGTAGCACCTATGTTTTTACATGTCGTTGATGCGCAATACCTGGGTGAATATTGTTTGTGGCTCAAGTTTAACAATGGCGCCGAAGGTGAGATCGACCTCGCTGGCGAACTTGAGGGGGAAGTGTTCGGGCCTCTCCGAGACCGCGATGCGTTCAAGCGATTCACGGTTGACCCAGAAATTGAAACCGTCGTTTGGGAAAACGGAGCCGACTTTGCGCCGGAGTTTTTGTACGAGCAGATGACGGAACTCACGTCCGCAAGGACACCCGCCTCCTAAACGTCCTATCCTGCCAACACCCGCAACACCATCTCCGGTTCCCGCGCCACGATATTCAACAGCACCAGCGCCGGCCCCTGCGGCTTCCTATCGCCGCGCTCCCAGTGGCGCAGGGTGCTCACGCTGATACCGAAGGCCGCGGCAAATTCGGATTGGCTCAGGCGCACCCGCGCCCGAATGGCTTTCACATCCAGGGGCGTCACCTCGTGAACCACCGCCTCGGGGCAGCGTCCCTCCGAATAGGCGACAGCTTCCTCGAGCCCTTTTTTGAGCAAATCGTTGTTGGGGTAGAGCCATCTAGCGTAAGCTAAAATTTCAGCGGCTTTACCTTCATCTCCGAGTAGTTTGTATGCAAGAGCCTGGTTATAATAAATATTTGCCCGTGGTGTCTGTTGGACAAACTCTGTCGACCAATCGATATAAGCTTTCAACTCTTCCGGCTTGATCTTCTTCGGGGCGGGAGGTGCCGGCTTCGGCTTTTTCTGTTCCTGTTGGACGGTGAACCCGTGTTTCTCGGCCAGAGACTGGACGATCTTCATTTCGATCTTCTGGTTGATCGAGGCGAAGATGTTCATCTTCATCAGTTCGGCGATGATGATGTTGGGCTTGAGGTCCATCATTTCCGCGAGGTCGCGCACCACGACCGGGGGTTTAACGGTGAGGATCTTCTCGCCTTCATCTCCCGGCGTTTCTTCCCCGGGGGCGGGGCCCTCGGCTACCGCCACCGCGCTTTCCGCTTCCTCGGCCTTCTCGGCCGCCGGTTCAACCGTCTTTGCGGCGGCGTCTCCGCCGGTGTGGCCGCTCATG